>CAJPTO010000105.1 GCA_905373605.1 uncultured Prevotella sp. | reverse complement strand
GCAACGGCAAGACAATGGTGAAGGAATGGCGTTCGGGCAGGGCAATGCAGTCTTTGTTGGCGCAAATGTTCGGGCCTATGCCGATGAATTTTTGCACGCTGCGTTGTTCTGCCAAGCCAGACACCTCGCGATAGAGTTCTGCATTGGGCAGTCCGCTTTGCAAGATGTCGCTCAATATCAGCGTTCGCTGTTGCCCGTTGTGGTCGGGACGGCGGTTCATAAAGTCGAGTGCGATGTCAAGGGAGTTGATATCCGAGTTGTAAGAGTCGTTGATGAGTGTGCAACCGTTCAGTCCTTCCTTCACTTCCAGTCGCATGGCCACGGGTTCTAGCCGTGGCATTCGTTCGGCAATGGTGTGTGCGCTGAGGCCAAGATGCAGACATACGGTAGCGCAGACAATGGAATTGCACACCGAAGCGTCGTCGATGAAGGGCAGCGAAAAGCCCGCTGGCTGTCCTCCTTTATATATATAATGTATGTTGGTGTGGGTGGGTTGCTTGTCTATCTTCGTAACGAACATGGCCACATCGGGCTTTTTTATCGACCAAGCCAGGCGTTCGCCCTTGTTGTCGGTTTGGTTCAGCGCGTGCGTCACCAGCTCGTCGTCGGCGTTATACACCATCACCTCGGCCCCTTCGAAGAGCCTTAGCTTCTCTTTGCATTTCTCTTCTGGCGTTGTGAAGTTCTCTTCGTGTGCCGAACCGATGTTCGTTAGCACGGCAATTGTAGGACGTATGATGTCGTGTAGGGCTTGCATCTCGCCTTTTTGGCTGATGCCAGCTTCGAAAACACCCACTTGCGAATGGCTGTTGAGCAGCCAAACAGAGAGCGGAACGCCTATTTGCGAGTTATAACTGCGAGGACTTCGCGTAACAACCATTTGAGGTGAGAGCAGTTGGTAAAGCCATTCCTTCACCATTGTCTTGCCGTTGCTGCCCGTTATGCCCACGATGGGGATGCTGAATGCTTCGCGATGGCGTTGAGCAAGGCGTTGCAAGGCCAGCCTTGTGGAGGAAACGAGCAGGAAAGTGGCCTCGCCGAACTGCTCCGTGGCATGTTCTGGCACAGCTTCCACCACAAAGCAGCGCACCCCGCGGCGGTAAAGTTCGGGTATATAATGGTGTCCGTCGTTGCGTTTAGACCGCAAAGCGAAGAACAAAGTCTCTTCGGGAAAGCAGAGCGAGCGACTATCGGTGAGCACAAAGCTGATGTGTGCCTGGGCATTGCCCAAGCGTTGCGCCCCGATAAGCGTTGCAACTCTTTCTATGGTATACGTCATTCTTGTTTGTTCTTTAGTTGATGCAAAGGTAATGCAAGTTCATAAGACTGCAAAATAACGCGGCGGCTATTTGGCGAATAATGTTTTGAGGCTTGTTGCGGTGGCTTTTAAGCGCATGTCTGTACCAATGGCGAAGTTGTTTGCCGATAAGTTGTTCTGGAAGTTCGATTACGTAAAAAATGTTACACGCGCCGTATCCCCTTTGTTCACTATGTTTCCCACTTAATACATAAACATGTTTACAAACTTTTTTACGTTATTTGTGGTTGTTTTTTTACATGAAAGCATGCGTGTTATGTTTTTTTTATTTATCTTTGCTGCCAGTAAGAAAGAGAAATTGATAATCAGAATAGATGTAACCGAGAGAAATCTCCCTTGAACGCTGGGTTATGGCTTGGCGATTGAGGCATAATTAATCATTAAAAACAATAGAGAAAATGAAGAAATTCTTCTTAGTAGCAGCTTTTGCTATGGTAAGCGCATTTGCGTCTGCACAATTCCAGGTTGGTGTTCACACGCTTTATGGCACCGATGTTGAGAACTTTGGTATCGGTGTTAGGGGTCGTTATGCCATAAACGACCAGTTCCGCCTTGATGGTAACTTTAACTACTACTTCAAAAAGAACGGATTAGAGTTCTGGGACATCAATGCCAACCTGCATTACCTTATTCCTGTAAACGATAACTTCACGGTTTACCCTTTGGGTGGTTTGGGTTATGGTCATTGGAAAGCTACTACCGGCGGTACTGTTGAGGCTGGTGGAATCAAATTAGAAGTGCCAGAAACGTCGTATTCTGATGGAAAGCTTGGCTTTAACGTTGGCGGTGGTCTTGACCTTCAAATAACCGATGACCTTTATTTCAATGCTGAAGTTAAGTATCAGATTATAAGCGGATACAACCAAGCCGTTATCAGCGCTGGTATCGTTTACTCGTTTTAAGTTTAAGGGCAAAGGGTGAGAAACCCTACCTACAACAAAAAAGCAAAGCCCGAAGGTGTTCGTTCACCTTCGGGCTCTTTGTTTATGTTTCGCGTTTGGCCTGTCATTGCGCTGTTGCTGCTTGCTTTTGTTTCTTCATTTGGCGGCGATGTTCGATGGAACCATACACGTAATAGAACACGAACACCGTCCAAACCATCACCAGCATGAAGACAAACGTGGTGAGAACCATCGACCCAAAGTACAGCACATTGAAGTAAGTGGGCAGTCCCGAGGGGTCGTTCATGGTCAGTTCGCCGTAGAGCGATGATGCTTTTGCGCCCATAAGGATGATGGTAGGCAAGAAGACAATGGCACCAATGCACATGGATGCCAACACCGTAAAGAAGCTTGCACCGATAAGAAGGGCTCCTCCCCTTACTCCCGACACATAATAAGCTATGAGGTTGCGCCGTAAACTGCCCGTGGGCGAAAGCAAATAACGCATCTCGGCATACTTGAAAGGCACCATAAGCAAGGCGCAAAGTAGCAGCCAACCAACCATTACGCCGCTAACAAGGACAATAAAACGAAGCGTAAAGGGCTGCCCGATGTGGCTCATCGCAACCATTCGCACCACAACAAAGCCTATGACCAGCAGCACGATGTAGATAATCAGCTCCACACCCGTGATGGCTAATGAGCGGCGGAGGTTCTGTTTCAGGCCGCTTTCGCTCACAAGCGTAATCACAGCAGCGAAGAAATATGCCCAAAGGCCTAGGCTCAACACCCACGAAACGAAGTGCAGCACCAGGGGAAGTAGGCTTGTCATGGGGTCGTTTAGTGGTGTTGACGACATTTCTTTCAATGCCATGAAGCCCATGAATGCTGTGAGCACGGCAAAGAGCAGTGCGGGAAGCCATGTCCCTTTGATGGTTCGGGCAAAGTTAACGCCCAGCAGGTTGTTGGCTGTTTTGATGCAACTAGACAGGCTTCTGTCTTTAATCAATTCGGTTTCCATGTTTATATCTTTTTAAAGGGTTGCTTTTTAGTTGCCGAGTTAACAAGTTAACGAGTTGACAAGGATGTTTATTCTAGGTTTCTTAGAAAGCCTAGAAAGCCTAGGAAGCCTAGAAGCCCTAGAAAACCTAGAAGACCTAGGATTCCTAGAAAGCCTATAACCTCCTAGAAACCCTAGCCTGTGCGCCTTGTCTTCTAAACTCTGCGCACACAATGGCAGTGGCAATGGCCACGTTAAGGCTTTCGGCATGTTGCTCGCTTGTTGCGAAACGGGGTATCAAAAGCTTGTGGCTTACGCGCTGCCTAACGCCGGCAGACAAGCCTTTGCCCTCATTTCCCATCACGATGATGCCGTGCGTGCTAAGCTTTTGGCTGTATATGTCGTCGCCATCAAGCAGCGTTCCGTACACGGGAAGCGAGTGGGGGAGGGCGTCGAGCAAGGGTTCTAGTGCTCGGTAGCTCACCTTCACCCGCGCAATGCTTCCCATTGTGGCCTGCACCACCTTGGGATTGTACACGTCGGCCGTGTCTGGACTGCACACAATGTGGCGAATGCCAAACCAGTCGGCAAGTCTTACGATGGTTCCCAAGTTGCCCGGATCCTGTATTCCGTCGAGCATCAGGGTAAGTTCATTGCTGTCCACGCCTTCTTTTTGGCCGTCTTCATCTCCTTGCAGCTTGGGAAAGACACCCAGGACCTGCTGTGGTGTCTGCATGAAACTAAGCTTTTGCAGTTCGTCTTCGCTAACTGTTATCAGCTCCGTTTGTGCATCAAGGTCTTGAGGAACTTGCCATTGCGCAGTGGCAACGAGCAATTTGGCGGGCGCAACGGCCAGCAATTCGCCCACCACCTTTGGCCCTTCGGCCACAAAGACGCCTTCTGCATCGCGGCGTTTCTTCGTTTCAAGCGCACGTATGTACTTTATTTTCGCTTTACTGATGCTCATCTTGCTGCAAAGTTACGTTTTTTTTGTTTATCATACGCAAAGACATGGGCTTATGATTGGTAATTTTGACTAAATGATGCGAAACGTTGGGCGCAAGCTTTTCATGGTTGTTAAAAATGATTTATTCTGCATGTCGTGGCCTAGGTGTATGCTTTCGATTTGTTAACGTTGCTGTATTCTTCTTAAAATGCCTCATCTTAGCCCCATGCTTTGCAACCACAACAACCCATCGTGCGTCTAAGAAATGTATTAATCAAGTAAAAGAAACATTAAATATGAAACATCGAGTTTTATCAATCGCATCTGCAATCCTTGTGATTGGCGCGTTATGCGTATCGTGTACCCGAGTTTATGCAGCGAACAATAAGAAGAAAGTGACCACCCAACAAAACCTCAAATACTTCAAACGCATCGTGATGTCCACTCCTTACGACGTGCATTTCGTGCAAGGGGATAAGAATACGGTGAAGATTGTCGGCCCCCAAGCTGATGTGGCAGGCGTTGTGTTGCGCGTTAGCGGCGAAACATTATACATCGAAAGGGCTGCAAAGCGAAGCCGAATGTTCTTTAAGTCGAGCGATGATGTGGACATCTATGTCACCTCTCCCGACCTCACGCAGCTTGAAATAAAAGGCTCTGGCGACTTCGAAGCAGGCCGACGCGTGGACACCGACCAGCTTGTGGTGTCGATATTTGGCTCGGGCGACATCTTCTTTAGGGATATTATCTGCGATAAACTCGTGGCTGACATCAATGGTTCGGGCGACATCGACTTTAACAAGGTGGAATGTGTGCAGGCCGAATCGGCCATCAAGGGCTCGGGCGACATACAGTTTAAGAGCCTGAAGGCCAACAAAACGAAGTTCTCTATCAAGGGTTCGGGCGACATTGAGGCCAACCTTAACAATGCAGGTAACGTTGATTGCGAGATTTTTGGCTCGGGAACAATCAAGGTTAGCGGCGTGGCAAAGAACCTCAACCAAAACGTACGCGGCTCGGGCAGCGTGGAAAGCAACAGGTTGAAACTGCGTTAAGGACTGAACAAATGAAGTAAATGGACCATAAATTTTCTTACTGACGTGAGTCAGGATATTAACATTAGTTTTGGCGCACCAAGTTCTGGCAACAGAATTGGTGCGCCTTTTTGATGTTATGGCCCAGTTTGCAGGTGCTCCAACGGCTTACCTACACCCTCACGCCATGTAAAAGCCGCTTCAAACAACACCTCAAACCCACCTATCATGCAGCATTGGGCATGGCTCATGCAAAACCGAATAACCGAAAAATAAAGGTGCGATTTTATACTAACCATGAAATAATGTGCCATTAAAATTTGTAGACAAAATAACTTTTCTTTATCTTTGCGGTAACTAATATCTGAAAAGACTGAAACCCCATGAAAAACAGGCCATGAAGCCAAGATGAACACGGACGAACATGCGGGGCGACGAAACTTTGATAACATATTTATTTGTACCAATATCATGAAAAAAGATGACATTTACAGGCCGCTTTGGCTCATTTTGCTTTCGGCTGTGGCAATATTCGCCCATGCAGCACAGAGAAGCTTGCAGGCTGCGACAGATATTGCCAGCAAATATTTTGCAAAGCCCGAACTGATAACCCGGAGTACATTGAAACCAGAGGGCGAACCCACGTTCTTCATCTTCACAAACGCCGCACACAAGGGCTTTGTCATCGTGTCGGGCGAGAGCGACTTGCCGCAAGTTCTGGGGTATGGAAGCCATTTCACGCCCAATGATGCGCGCCTACCCGACTATTTCTATTCCTTGCTCCGGCATTACGAACTGATGGTGCAGGCATATCGTTGTAGAAGGCTTGTCTTTACAAACGATAGGCCTCGCGTAACCGAGGAAATACCCCCACTGCTCTCGTGCACATGGAATCAAGAGATGCCCTTTAAACGGCACACGCCCAAACACAACAACACAAACATGCCGACAGGATGTGTGGCTACGGCTCTCTCGCAGCTCATGTATCACAACAAATGGCCCATAAAACGCCCGACACAATTCGTCAACCCAACAGGCACGGTCGCACAGAAAAGCAATGTCTACCTCTGGAAAAGCATCAAAGACAAAGGCTCATTGATGAGCGATGCCGAGAAAGATGCCGTGGGCGTGCTGCTCAGCGATGTGGGAAAGGCTGTCAACATGAAGTATGACACTTATGGAAGCACATCGAACATGCAATGGGCACTTGACGCTTTGCGTAAGAATTTCGACTATTCGGTGAAACATCTCAACAAGGAATACATGCCCAAAGGCATGTTCTACGACATGGTGCTGGACGAATTGGCACACGGATACCCTGTGCTAATTGGCGAAAGCAACCACTCGTTCTTGATTGACGGCATTGACAAGCAAGGATACGTGCACGTTAACTGGGGATGGGCTGGAGAAAACGATGGATGGTTCGACTTTGCCACGCTGTATACGCCCCTTGATGATGATGTGTTTGGCACAGACCTCTTTGCGCTTGAGATGGAGGCTGTGCTGGCTCATCCAAAGAATAGCCATCACAAACAGTTCAAAGTGGTGAGGGAATTGGAGGTGGAAGCCGTTGACGCTTTCAGGTTCCTGCAACATGAAGTGCCAAGGAATTTCCCCATACAGGCCAGCATTAAAAACATTGGCACCTACAACGAGTGCAATGGCGAACTGGGATTGTTCACAGGAAAGGTGGGACTGGCATTGTACAACAAGAAAGGCAAGCTGGTCAAAGTGGTGGAATTTAAAGACCCTGCACTGCAATGGAACAGCATGTTTGTTACCAAAGACTTGCGCTTTAACAACATCAACCTCTCCGATTTGCCCAACGGGAAGTATACGGTGAAGCCCGTATCCAACGAACTTGTGGCCAGACCCGACAAGTTTTCGGGCTGGCAACCCATCGCTTACAGCAACTGCCAAACGCTCGTGTTGTCGAAACACAAGGTTAGTGTTGAGCCTTACGAGTGGAAAGACAAACGTTCGGACTATAGCTTTAACGCTAATGCAACGTTAAGTGGAAAAGGTAAATAGGTGGCAAACAGAAATAATCATGCTATTGGCAACATCTTGACATGCCCCAAGGCTTTGCCTTTCGCGCCCACGCGCCTGTTCCTAACACGAATGAGGCATGCGTGGGCGCACCTTTTATGGATAATTCTAAATGTTGCCTTTGTTGTCTTTCTGCTTTTAACGTTTAAGAAACATGGTTTTGGAAAACTGCTGTTACTAGTACGAAGCAATTGAATTTCGATTAAACCAACCCTCTGTGTGCCTCATTAAACACTTGCAGAGGTGCAAGGAACACAGAGATTAGGCCGCTCGTTGCTTGGGAAAGCAGACGCTATGTGCAGAGAACGCAGAGCGCGATGGGCAAAGACTGCCACTGCAAACACAGCACTTAAGGCCTTATCGTTACATGTCTACGCCAGTTCGGGATAAGGAGCAACTCCTTTTGCACATTGTTTTATCGTAATGAGGGCGGTAGTTGGCATAATCACTGGTTCTTAACCCGAACTGGCGTATGTTTGCTTTCGGGCATATTGCTTTTTCTGCATGTTTAAATGCAAGAAACCCTCCTCATCCGCTGTACCCCTTGTGTGAGAAAACCACTAAAACTTTTGCTGGCCTGCCATTTCTAAAACGGTTTCTTCATGACTATATAAAAACACTAGGCACAAAACGTGTCGTTGGTATATCGCAATACAGAAACAAAGCTGAATGCCTTGTTTGCAAAACATGTACCTTGGCCTTTCCAAATCCATTTTGTTGATGTCATAATTCTGTTCTCATTCGTTTACAAAATAGCGTTTCTCCACGTGCAATTCTAGCATTCTTTAAGGCCTTCTAGCCTGCAAAACGCATGCATTTTCCTTATTCTATAGATGCTCCTTGGGTAAACGGCGGGCATGAAATGGTGCATTTTGCATCATTTAGCTTCGCTAGATTGTTTCCGTTGTGTGTTTTTGTACCCATGTTTTTGTCAAGTTTTCCACCTAACTCATAGTATTCAACGCTCTTTTGCCTGTCCCGAACAACGCCTTTTCCGTTCATTATCCCGCAAAGTGATGCATTTAGCAGAGCTATTTGCATGAAAAAGCCGTGCTAAGTGCCGCATATTGCATGGCTTTTTCATGCAAAAAGCACGGCTAAGTGGGGCATTTAGCATGTGTTTTGTGCTAAAAGGTGGGCTGAAAGCCGCAAAATGGTGTTCCAAATGCCACTTCCCTCCTCTTACTTCTTGCCAACAACCCCATGCGAGAATCAATTATTTGTGGCCGATGGTTGAATTATGGCGCGCGAAGGCAGCCATAATGTTAAAAAACGTGCCGAAATTTTTACTCTTCGAGAGATGTATCCCGACAAAGCACACCACCTCGGCGCAATAGAAAAGGCATCAGGCTCTTTGCATAAAGGCACAAAAAAAACATATAGGCGGATTCAACTTGCTATTTTCAAGTGCGCAAATGGTTAAATAAATATCCCCCCACCATTATCGCATGTTATTTTTTGCTTGTTTTATTAGGAAATCTAGTATAAAACTTGTAATATTGCAATTGAAAAAGGCAAAATACAAGTGCATTAAATGTCACACGATGTGATGCATAACACAAATAAGTAACCAAGATTGAATAGCAACAATAGAGCAGTGTCACCTTTAAGGCAAAAACACTCACAAAAGCCACTCAAACGTTGCCCACGCTAGCATCACCATGTACTCTTAACTTTAACCTTCTTCAGCTTAGCCGTACTGACTTTGGCACAAAGCAAAAGAATGTGTGACATCCTAAACACTGACACCAAAAGGGTCTTTGACAAAGAGGCAATGCCCTATTATTGTTGAACCTCAAAAAAAGCAAAATGAAAATGATTTATTATTATAATAGGAATTTTCCTTTCGTTTTTTGCAATGCCTTCGTTAGCATGCAATGCAAACAATCTTAATTGGCAAGTTATAGTAACCTCTGACGGCTGTGCACATAAACTACCAACGAATCTTCCTCAGAGTGTGGTTAATGCATACATTGACATGTATGAAGACATGTTGGATATGCAACGCAGAATAGATGAGCGAGATTCCTTGCAAAATCATCATTACGTCTAATTTTATGAGCAGCCTGATTAAACCCAGGCTGCCTTTAAATCCCTAAAATATGCAACACAAAGCATTTATCCTCATGCTTACGGGTGTTATCTGTGGAACAACAGCAATAGCACAAAGAAACAGAAGCATGTCCATTGCCTATCGGCTTAGCTATCAACATTTCGAAGAGGTAAAAGATAAGTCACAAGTACTTTGTATACTGGACATCGTTGGCGACCGTTCGCACTTTTACAACCGCGATTTTGAGCGTGCGCAGGAGATAACAGACAGTATGCAGAAACGTGGGCACGATGCCTACGAGATACGGGCAGAAAGAAAAAAGAGGGGCTGACGGGCATGGATGAAAGCACGAACGTGCTTAAAAATTACCCTCAAAAGGGGAAAATCACCGTGACGGAACAGATTGTAAAAGACCTTCTTTACGAAGAGGCCATGCCGAAGTTC
>CAJPTO010000104.1 GCA_905373605.1 uncultured Prevotella sp. | reverse complement strand
ATGAAAAAGCTCGGCTATCTCATACAAATAGCTTTGCTAAATGATGCATTTAGCTGGATAACGCATGCAAAAACCGCTTGCAGCAACACTTTTAAGGTTTGCTGTAAGCCACTAGGTTGGGGATGTTATACATGGAAATGTGCGTCAACTGATGAAAAACGCACGCTAAAGGGGCAAAAAAGCAGGCAATGATAGCAGATGAAACGACAATCTAGAGAACCTAAATGGTGCGAAATGCCGCATGTTGCTTCCTCGTTTCAATTTGAAGCACATGTGTGAGCATGGAAAAAGTGCCTTTTTTCACGCTTCATACCCTCAAAATTTTCTAGAATAGGTAGTAGAGAAGACTGTATTTTGTAAAAGAATGACAAAAAAAAGAGGTCTTGAAAAAGAAGCCGCCTTGACTTTCTCTTACTTTCCACTTTCAATTCGTATCCGCGGTTTGTTGCCGACAAATACAGCAAAATATCACATTATATGACGTCGGTACGGCTTAAGATGAGTTAACAAGTTGGCGGGCTAATCTCCTTCATGTAAATGGCAATTGTCATGAGAGCTATTGCGTCAACTACCGCCCTCATTACGATAAAATAATATGCAAAAGGAGTTGCCTCTTATCCCGAACTGGCCTATTTCTCGAAATGATGTACATCTCAAAAGTCAAGATGATTTCAAAAAAACAATGATTTTCGTGTTCTCCTTCCATTCTTTTTTATAATTTTGTAAAGGAATAAACAAAACAATAACGAAGACACCACCCATGATTAAAGACAAGAAACTGCTAATAGCCTTTTATTCTGTTGTTATGGCGGCAATATATCCGCTTATCTACTTTATGATATCCAATTCGTCAAGGTCTGACAGCACCGATGCTGCCGGCCGTGGCATGGAGGCTTTGGGGATATTAATAACGGTATTCATTGCTTGGATAGCATATTTCTTTATCAGCATCATATTCTCGCGTATCTTTCTTCGCACCTTTCTTCCTCCCATTATAGCCCCGCTGCTGTTCCTGTTGGGCTACGAAATTTCCGAGATACCCGATTATATTGACTCGCTTCCGAAAAAGTATACCGAATATTACGAAAATGGTAAGGTGAAAAAAGAGGGAAAGAGAGATATACATTATGGTCATTGGGTTGGCTTGGTGAAATCTTATAGGCGAGATGCCACCCTCTGGAAAGAAGAGAAATATCCATCTGACGATGCTGTTTATAGGATATACACCAAGTATTACTATGGCGACGGAACATTGAAGTCGGAGGGATTTGCAACTTATGAGGGCTTGGATGCACGCATAGGCGAATGGAAGTTCTACAAACCAGACGGCACGCTCGATGACGTACGCACCTATGATGGGAATGACGACAAGATAACATCATCAAAAAAATATCGTTTTTATACGGATGGGGTTTACATTTACCACATCGGGTCTGGCAATCCTTTCACTGGAATGCTCAAGAACACTCCTGTGGTGTATTGTGACAACAACCAATATTTTGACGAGGAGAGCACCTACCCCCGAGAGAATGAAGAAGATGAGGAGGAGATTTCTCCTGACTTGTACACCTGCAAGGTTAAAGACGGCGTAAAACTGGGTAAACTTGTCATTCGTTATGCAGCTCCGGGACATCCCCTCGCATATCAAACGTTTATCCATAATGATGGAAGCTCATGGGATGCAGCCAATGTCTATTACCCAAATGGGCAAATACGAGAGAAAGTAACATTGATTGATGACAGTACGAAACGCTACGAGGAGTTTTACCAAGACTCGATAAAGCGTCGTGCGCACGGCATGCGTAGGTTCACTGCGAAATATACGAATGGATATGTTCGCGATACGGCATATTGGTATAACAACCAAGGTAAGCTGCGTGCATGGGCGATATTCAAGAAAGGCGAAGTTATTAAGCAATGGCCGCAAAAACAAGACTGGTAAGTCATGAAGAAGAAAATAATAAAGGCATGCCTGATGGTGCAGGCGGTGTGCATACTACTTATTTTGATAGATGTTTACTGCTTAGGGAAAGACACCTTTGTCTATCCCATTCAGCTGGCAGGGACCATTGGGGCCATACTCACCTGTTGGGTATGGATTTACTATCTTGCACAATTCATTTCCTTTTATAGTGGCGACTCGAAGGTTGCGCAGTTTCTCTTATGGTCGCTTTCCGTCATCGTCTTTTTCTCCTTACTCATACCGGCTATCAACGTTTTCTATACGAAAAGAGCTGTTGGCAGGGAATATAGCGACAGCGAGCATGAAATTCTTATCTGGTATAGAAGCTTCAACTTTCCCTTTGGTGGTTTTCCAAATTTTGTGTTCTACAGAAAAGGATGGATTATTGACCACTATATGGATGAGTCCATAGGTTATAACCTACCAGGCGAGTACAACAAGCAATGGACGTTTTATGATGACCTTGGCGTAGCTGTGCTGACGGCCGACAGCGAAAATAACGACATGGGGGGATATCTCACAGCAAATAAGTTTTATGTTCTTGATGACCAGAAAGCTAAAGCCCATAAAAAAGAGATAACCCAACTTGAACAGCAACTCTTCAATGAAAACAAGAGATACATCGTTTTTGCTCGCGGATATTATCTGAAAAACGGTTTTGATACGCATACCATGTATGACACGCAGAAGCGCACGTTACTGCAAGCCTTCTTTAGTGACAGCACTAACAGGCAAACGCCAGACGACATTGAGAGAAAATTTTCAAGAACAGACAACGACAGTATCATTGCTTGCATCAGATCGCTGCCTCTGACAGCGTTGCCGGTCAATGTGGGGAAAGACGACTCTTTAGGCATGAGCATCAACAATATTGTTGTAACGGATCAGAATGCAAGAAAGAACCCTGTTGTAAGGAAAAAGTTGATGTGGCTGTTCCATAAATTGAAATAGGACACCCGTTGGCAGAAATTGATTAAGATGCATTCAACCATCCCGATGGGAATAGGATTGAAGCAGTCTTGGCCTTTCTCTCTTTCTTGTCTTTCTCAGGAAAGTCAATGTAAATGCGATATAGCTCCATCCCTCCCAACTGGTTTGTGTGGTATGGAACTTGTTTGGTACGCTCCTGCATGAATGTATCCACGCATTGGTTCTTTCAAGGGCGTTACTTTCCTTGTTAAGTAGTTCATCTGTCGCGAGTTTACCCACTACGCCCTTAACGAGAAGAGGCCCAAGGGCTGCACAGGACAGGTATTGTACGACGCATGGACACCCTGAAGTTCGTCGCCACAAAAGGTAAGAACCCACTTGGCGCACTCATCACAATGCGGCAAAGCAGCAAATATCCAAGAGTGGCAAAGAAAATCATACATTAAAAGTCAAGATAACTTCGACAAGCTGGATTTTATAGCCAAGAAGAAGGCTTGGGCTCATCTTTCGCTTGTAAAGAAACATCCGCAACGTCTATGCTAGACATTGCGGATGCGGGGTGCACCCTCCCCCATTGATGAGGGGGAGAAGTGCAGGTTATGTAAGGGGGAAATGGCCAAAGTGGCACGACAGATCATCGTGTTTGCCGATAACGGCGCGAGCGGTTACAAGACCTCTTCCTCGTCCCAGCCCCAGCCCCATCCAGGCTTTGCGCCAATTTCCTCAGGGTCGCCAGGGATAACGGGAGCTGGGTCGGAATTGCCATCGCCATCGTTGTCGAAGCGCGATGCTCCTGGAGCACGCAAGAGTTCATCCAGATCAAAATATACTGCTGTGCAGTTTGGCTTTGTGTAAACTAACTTTTTCATACTCCTTGAGTTTATTTTACGATTATCTTTTTATGGTTGATGATGTACACGCCTTTGGGAAGGGCGTCTGTAGATGTAGCGTTGGCCCTCACCAGCTTTCCGTCAATGGCGTAGATGTTGCATGGCGTGGCAAACAAGTTGTTTTGTTGCGGTGCGAAAGCAGGCACGATGGAAGTGGTTTCGCCGAACGTATTGTCCATTTCGATGCCGTCGACAAAGAAGCTCACGGCTTTAGATTGCGCATTGCTGCCAGTTGCAATCCATCCTCGGAAGCCTTTTATGGGCATTGGGTTTTGGGTGAAGTGCCATAGCCACCTATTAGCCGACTTGGCACTTTTGCCCAGCACGTACGATTGTGCAGGGACAACCTTTGCCGTCTGGTTGTAAAGCGAAGCACAGAACTGCAAGCGTTGGTCGGTTGTGGTAGAGGGTGTAGATGCATCGCGCAGAATGCCATTGGCATAGTTTGGCAGCGTTTGCGGGTTTACATCGAGCGTTACGTTGTTGATGATGTAGTATGGAGCTTCGACTTGTATCCATCCAACATGCTTTACCAACTTTCGATACGGCGCGGCCGTAGGTTCAACAGCAGGGTCCTTGGTAGGCCGAAGCAAGTAAAGCTTGTTGGCCTCGATGGCAATGTCGTGGTCGTTTTCGAGCGACACCTTGGTGAAGTCGATGCGGCTGCTCAGCGTTGCCGACTGGTGGGGATATGCCGAGAGCTTGGCTGTTTCGCCAAAAGTGGCCTTCACCTGTGCAACAGTGAGCGATATGGGCAGTACGATGCTGTTCCATTCGTTTTTCTGCAACGTGCGTTTCAATATCAATGTAGCCGCCTTGCGTGCTTGCACCTGTTTGCTGATGTAGGCAATGTCTGTCTGTGCCTCATCGAGCACAATGTCTTGCGTTCCACAATATTCCAGTTGGAAATTGTCCCAGCATGTCCAATCGCGTTGCCTTGAAGACCCTTTTATCTCAATGCCGATGTTCAGTTTTGCGCCATCGGTGGGCACAAGCACCATCACCGTGTTGCGGTAGCGTCCTTTTTCAAACTCCATTGCAGCCTTTGTGTAGGGGCTTAGGTGTTTGCTGGTAAGGTCGGAAGCCGTATAGACATGCTTTAAGTCGGCCAACGTATACTGGAACTCATGCTCGAAGCGGTTTAAGCTAGTAGACACGTTAGAATAGGCATCAGTTGCACCTTGCACTCTTGCAAAGAGCTTAGCCACCAGCTGGCTACATTGTGCGGCGTCGTAAAATCCGTTGCACGAAACGCGATACCAACCTTTTTTCAACGTAACAACCTCTTGCGTCACCTTGCCGTTAGCCCTGGCGTTGCAGCCCAGGTTTCGCACGTTTGCCGTGGAATAGCCCGCATAGTTGGCCATGTAATAGTTACTTGCCGTTGCTCCGTTGCCTACATAATAGGTGTAACTGGGGTCGGCGGGATTGAAGAGGAAAGCTTGCGGGTTGGCAAAGGCCCATGTCAGGCCGTTGGTAGGCCGCCATTTCTCCACGTCCTTGTCGCCTCGAATAAAGTTTTGGTCGTATACAAGAAACGTTGCGTTGGCCGGCTCTTCATCAGTGGCGTATTGATCCTTGAATGCCGATTTGAGGTCGGCCTTGGTTACAATCTTCCATAAGCACGACTTGTTGTTTCCCACAGCAGAGGGAAATTCAAGGACATAGGGTGTGTTGTGCCTTTCTTTTACCATCTTAAGATAGCGTGTGCCCCCGAAGCCTTGGCTTTGCTCATCGTTGTAGAAGCGAATCCAATAGGTTTTGCTTCCCGGTTGTGTTTCAACGAACTCCCAATCAAGGATACCGTTAATGTGGTGAGCCTCTTTTGCGTAGGGGTTTGGCGTTTGCGAGATGTCGTAGTCAACGCCCCGGTCAACATAAACATGGTTGTAGTTGATGGGGTCCGAATATCCCGGCGTGTCTTTCCTTCGGCCAAAGGCAATGTTGCGCCCCTCGGTTGTGGCCTGCGAACCCTGCATGCGATACTTGCCGCTTGTGGGCGACTTGCTGATGTTGATGGGCATGCCCACGCTGAAACCCACAACAACCGTTCCCCAATAGCTGCCGGCATTGAGGTACTGGCCTGTACCCACGTTGTAGAGGTACACGGTTTTGATGTCAGGGTTGGTTGCGTTGGATACCGAGTTGATGGGGTTTCCATTCCACAGATGCGTGTTGGGGTCTTGTCCTTGTGCCTTCAAAGCAGTGGGAGCACAAGCAAATAGTGCCAATAATACTAAAGTAGAAAACTTTCTCATAACTTTAACTCCTTTAATTCTCCTTATTAATATAATACCATTACCACGTTTGCGAGAGCATGTGTATGTTGTAAGCTTGGTGTTGGTTGTGGCAAATTTCCCGGGTGGGTAAAAGTGCATGCCACCAATCAACGAATGGTTATCCTGTCTGTGTGTAGTTGCAGGTTGTGTGCATATCCCATTGTCAGAATGATTTAATGGCAGCAAAGTGTTTATTTCCATTAATTTTGTTCCGCCATACATTTCTGTATGCATATGCTACATAATAATCCAGTTTTCAGCATTCCAAACATCAACTGCCTATTTGTTAATTACCCTTTACCGATTGGGGTTGACAGCTTCACTATCTCTCTACGATTGCAAATGTATTAAAAAAAACGGAAGCCGCAATTTATGTCGTTAAAGTTTTCACAATATATAGAAGTTGGACAAAATATTTTGCTTTTGTTTGCCAAAAGAGGGTTGTTGGTTGTATAAAATTAAGATAAAAAACAATGCAACGTTTTGAAAAAAGGTCTGAAGGTTAACCTCAAAGAAAGATACATTCGCTACATGATTATTCCATGGAAAAACAGATTATACAAGAAACAAACGGACACAACTACGAAAAGAAATCCCCACCCTTACTCATCTTGCGATTGTAAGATAAGGAAGAGTGGGGGGATAAAGGGCAGTGTTGCCATATGGCTCAGAGCAAGGCAACCTTGTTAGCTGCCACGTGGGGATTATTGCGTTGCACCTTGGTCAGCAACTTTGGGCCATCCAGGGTTCTGATAAACCACAGACTGCTCTAAATTTCCGTCGTTGTTTGTCGTTGTAGTACGGAATACGCTTTGCGCCAACGGACTGAGATAGTGGGCAGGCGTGAAGTGGTAGCCGTTGAACACCGAGTTGTTAACCGATGAAATTTGGTAGGGACGCACATACACGCTGCTCGATTGTGCAGAGATGTTGCCTTTACCGTCGGCCACACTCACTAGAGCCAGGTTGTTGCCGTCTTTATCAAGAAGTTTGCCTTCATATATCGAGCCCCAGTAGCGCATGCCTTCAATCTGGTAGCCGTTAACTTGGTCGAGTGCACGCCAGCGGCGCAGGTCGTCCCAACGGAAACCTTCAGCAATAAACTCGTTGCGGCGTTCGCGACGGATGTTGTAGAGCGTGGTGTTTACCAGTTGTCCATGCGAGTAAGCACCGAAATCGTTCTTTGCCTCCTCGCTCATGTTGGTGGCAGCAATGGTCTTAGTGTAGTCGGGGTCTACTTTAGCACGTGTTCTCAGTGCTCTCCAATAGCTATCGGCCGAAGCATCAATGGTTCCGTTGCGTTCATAGCTAGCTTCGATGTAGTTGAGCAAAGCCTCGGCACCTCTGAAAACAACGCTTCCCGAAGTACCCTTGCCGTGGGTTATCTGCATGTTGAGGTCGTAGTGCATACCTTTCTTGATGGCAAAGCCAGTTACCATACGTGTTTCGTTGTTACCCTTAACAAGCCATGAAGGGTCGAACCTGTCGCTCACCGTGTCGGCACTGTAGGCATTCACCGAATTGTCTAGCTTGGTGAAGATGCGTATGCGCGAGTCTCTGTTTTGCAATGTGGCTGAAATGCCTTTTGTTTCCCAATTGGCGTCATATCCCGAGCCCGTTGCATAGATGGGCAATCCGTTGCGCATGAGGAAAGAGTTTACCAGTCCTCGGGTGTATCCTGAGCCACCGCCGTTTCTTCCCAGCTGCATTTGCACGTTGTGGGTCACGCCTTTGCCTTCATTGAATGCGCGCCACATCAGCACTTCTCCGTAGGTTTCCATGTTTTCATCGCAAAACATGGTGAAGTAAGGATTGTTACTAACAAGTTTGCTGGTCATTCCTTCGGCTGCATCTGTATTCTCAGCCAAGAGTTTCACTTGCTTATCAGCCACCACTTTAGCCGAAGCCATTGCTTCGCCGAGGAAGTAAGCAATTTCGTTGTCGATGTTGAAGTCAGCAATGTCTGCTGAGTTTCCGCCCCAACCTGGGCCACCAGGGACAAAAGCTGTGCCTTTGTGGTACTTAAGCCACGTGCCTTCGAAGAGAGCCACGCGTGAACGCAAAAGGTAAGCCACATCACGGCTGATGCGGTTCTTTCCACCAGGAGGCGTATCTTTCAAATAGGTAATGGCACTGTCGAGGTCTTGCAGGATAAACCGCGCCACCTTGTAACGAGGTTGGCGCAGAGTGTTCTGCATAAGCACATCGCGGTCTTCGGGTAACGTCTGTGTCAGTATGGGACAATCGCCGATAGTCTTTAGCTTGTCAAAATAATCCTTGGCGCGCAACACGTACATCTCACCGATGTAATGCCTAATGTTGCCTGCGTCACCCTTGATTATACCAGCTCGATATTTGGGCATCACCTGTTCGAAGAAATAGTTGCAGTGGTGAATCTGCTCGAAGTTCCACTCATTTCCAGCATTGGCAGGCACTTTCCAGTCGCCAGGCACCCAACGGTTGCTGTAACCAACGGATGCTTGGTTATCGGTGTTGTTGTCTTGTCCGAATGTGCTGATGCCATAAGTGCCGGGAGTAATCGACGTGAAGTTGTAATAGGTTATGGTGTATTCGCTCAATTCCCGCTCAGTAGAGAAGAACCTACCGGGCAAAGGAGAACTCTCGGGTGCGGTGTCGAGAAAGTCGTTACATGAAGAAAGGCTTAACAGAGCCGCTCCCGCGAAGAGCAGCGAGCCTATATATTTGGTGTTCATAATTTTATTTCGTTTAGAAAGTTACACTCATACCCAGCGCAAAGCTCTTTGACAGTGGGTAGGTTTTGGCAAATCCCCATCCTCCGGTGTCGAGAAGCTCAGGATCGGAGAGCTTAGTGAAGCTGGTGATGGTAAGGATGTTCTCTGCCGAGACAAAAAGACGAAGGTTTTGCACGTAGAAACGTTGCGTAAGGTTTGTTGGCAGCGTGTAGCCAAGGGTAATATTCTTCAGTCGGCAGTAAGCAGCGTTCTGCAAGTAGCGCGTTTGCGTAAATGTGTTCCTTCCTCCGCTCCAGTCGGCACGTGGATAATAGCTGTCTAGGTTCTGTCCCAGTGGGTCGTTGGCGTCAGGTCTGAAAAAGTCGAGGTGTTCTTTCAGTCCAGCAGCCTGCCATTTGCCTTGTCCTATAGCACCCCAGAAGCCAGCTCCGCCTGGTGCATAGTCGCGTTTGAGCGTTCCTTGGAAGAAAACCTTGAGGTCGAAGCCTTTCCATGCGGCATCGATGTTCAGTCCGAAGTTGTAACGTGGCGTAGAGTTTCCAATGATGCGGCGGTCTCCAGGTCTGTCGGCCGTGTTTTCTCCTGCGTTAACAAAGTGGTCGCCGTCAAGGTCTTCGTACATAATGTCGCCAGCAGCCCAGTTGTTTCCCAAAGCGTTTTGATTAGCGTTGGCCAGGTGTGCGTCCATTTCGGTTTGCGTCTTGGCGATGCCTTTTGTGGTGTAACCCCAAATGTCGCCAAGTCGAGCGCCTGGGTAATACAGCGTTTTGCCGTCTTTGTCGGTTAAGTTCTTAGAGGGATTGGGATATTTGTCAATCACCACGAAGTTGTCAGAGAGGTTTAGCGTAACGCCATAGCGGAAGTCGCGTATTTGGTCGCGCCAAGAGATTTGGAGTTCCCAACCTTTTGAGGTCATGTCGAGGTTATTCACCTTGGGAACGTCTGCTCCAAGCACGGCAGGAAGTTCGGGTGCCGGTCCAAC
>CAJPTO010000103.1 GCA_905373605.1 uncultured Prevotella sp. | reverse complement strand
AGTTTCCTAACCATGTTGGCGCAAGCCACAAGCAAACGCGCCATCCCAATAAAGAAATAAGAAAATGAAACGCATAAAATTCTTAATTGCAGCATGCCTCTTGGCCCTCGTTTCGGCCAGCTGCACGCAATACAACTTTGATGATACTGGTGAAGCAAACGGCTTTCACGACTGCTCCATGTGGGATTATTTCGGCAAAGACCCATACAACTGGAAACTGCTTAGGCAGATGATTACCCGCGCAGGACTGGAAGACGTCTTCAAAGGCACTAGCTCTTACGGCAAAGACATCACCTTCTTCGGCCCAACCAGCCACAGCATACGCGCCTATCTCCTCGATAACGGCATGAAAACCGTTGACGAACTGAGCGTCGACGACTGCCGAAAGTTTGTGCTTAACTGCTTGTTGACCAAGAGAATAATGCTCGATGAGTTTAAAACTGGCAAAAAAAGCGGCGACCCTAACGTGCTTAGAGGAACGGGCGGAGAAGACTTTGACATGGCATCGGGCAAGAAACTGTGGATATACACCTTTGCAGAGTCGTACGGTGGCGTGCCCGGAGCAGGCCCTTTGCAGATTTATCTCACCTCTTACGACACCACCAAAGAGAGCCATGTGGCCTCAAGCAACATACAAACCCTGACGGGTGTGGTGCATTCGATGGACTATAATTTCAGACCAAGCAACTTTTAACTCATGAAGAAGATACTAAACCTGAGCATCATGCTCATCATCGGCCTTGTGGCTACT
Organism: uncultured Prevotella sp.; assembly: GCA_905373605.1. Taxonomy (GTDB): domain Bacteria; phylum Bacteroidota; class Bacteroidia; order Bacteroidales; family Bacteroidaceae; genus Prevotella. Next base: position 9,277 of record CAJPTO010000103.1, on the reverse strand, counting down.
GCCGCTTTGGCCTCCTGCAACGACATGCCCGTGGGATTTTTGCGCACTGAGGGCGCACAGTTTGTACCCGACTCGCTCAACGTTTACCACAACCCCGACCCCACAAGCAAACGCGCCAAGGAAAATTTGCCCTGGGTATCAAACCGCATTCAGGGCGTGGCGGGCACCAATCCCATTAACTACGAACTCTCTGATGTCACTGCAACACAAGGTGGAAACGCCGAAAAGATGAAAGAATTGGCCAGCAAAAGGCTGCTCATCGTTGATGGCGGCCTCATTGTGCTGTTGCAAGAGGGGGCCAAACAGCTCCCTACAGGACGCTACAAGCTGTCGCTAAGGGTCTACAACGACGGACATTCGCAAACCATCAGCGACGTTTACACCATCATCGTGGCCGAAAACGAAATAGAACCAACACAACCATAAACCCCATAACAACATGAAACGACTCGTATTTTTGCCCCTCTTGCTGCTGGCCATGCTGTGCCAAGCACAGGGCGAACAAGGCATAACCTTCTTCAAAGGCTCGTTCCAAGAGGCTTTGGCCGAAGCAAAAAAACAAAACAAAACGCTCTTCGTCGACTTCTACGCCACGTGGTGCGGCCCATGTAAGCGCATGGCCAAAGAGGTTTTCACGCTTAAAGAGGTGGGCGACTATTTCAATGGTCGCTTCATCAGCCTGCAAGTGGATGCCGAGAAACCTGAAAATAAAGACATCGCCAAGCAATATAAGGTGGAAGCTTACCCAACAGTGGCTTTCATTGCGCCCGATGGAAAGGCTCTGGGTGTGAATGTGGGCGCGCTGGGAAAAGAAGATTTGCTCGAGGCCGCTAAGATTGTGGCCGGCGAAAGTGTTAGCTTCGAACAACTTTATGACGCATACAAGGCCAATCCCAACGACCTTGACGTGCAACAACAGCTGCTGATGAAAGCCCCAAGCTTCCTTGCTGCACAAGAAGGTATGGAGGCCGACAAGTGGATTGTGCGCATAACTAAGCTCTACAAGGCATACATCGCCGCCAAAAAAGGGCCGAAGCTCATCAACAAAGACGATTACGCCATTATCTATAACCTGGAAGGAAACGACGATAAGGCGCATAAACAAGAGATGGTGGACTTCATTAACCAGAACCTCGACGCATGGAAGCAGGCCATTGGCGACCCTGCTGCCTACTATGTGGTGATGGCCAACGACGCTTGGGCCGAAGATTTGGTGAAGCAGGGCAGCGACAAGTACAAGCAATATGTGGAAAAGGTGAAGAACGAATATGCAAAAGCTTACGAAGTGGCGGCTCTGCCCACGCTCAAACCCTACGAAAGGGCTAAGCTTTACTATGACGCACTGTTCAACCTATATAAGAATAAGGACGTGAAGGGCTACATCCGCGACATGAAAACGCTCTTCCAAAAGATGGGAGATAAAGTGGCTCCGGCCGATTATGGCAAGGCTGCACAAGACCTTTACAACGCCGCAGGGAAGAAACTAACGGCCGACGACCACAAGCAAGCCATCGATTGGGTACAGCTGGCTCTCAAAAACGAAGATGCCGTGATGGAACGTGTGAACTATCTGGTGATGATTGGCGACTCCTATAGACAGCTAAAAGACTATCCAAAGGCGCGCGAACACTACAATCAAGCCTACGCCGAGTCGTTAAGAATGCAGAACATGGAGATGCCGCAAGCTATGGTACAGAGTGCCATTAAGCACAAACTCTCTACACTAGAACTGCTAGAAAAGTAAGTCAAGATGAAAAAAATGCTTTTAAACCTAACGCGGCGCGCACGCATTGCCTTGCTTTGCCTCGCCGCCGCACCCTTTGTGCACCACGCTTTCGCGCAACAAGAGGTGCTCAGGCAGGGCAAACTGCCCAACGGACTTACCTATTACATCTATAATGATGGCTCCACGCCCGGCGAAGCGCAGTTTTACCTCTACCAAAACGTGGGGGCAATAAACGAGAACGACAACCAAACGGGTCTGGCACACGCGCTGGAACACTTGGCTTTCAACGCAACCGACAACTTCCCCAGCGGCGTAATGGCCTTTCTTAAAGCCAACGGACTGACCGATTTCGAGGCTTTCACCGGCCTGGACGACACGCGTTATGCCGTGCACAACGTGCCAACGGCCAACGCACAGCTCATGAACAAGATGTTCCTGGTGCTGAAAGACTGGTGCCACGGCATCAAAATTCAACCCACCGACGTTGAGAAAGAACGCGGCATAATACTCGAAGAGTGGCGTAGGCGCGAAGGTGTGGACCGCCGAACCACCGAAGCGATGGCTCCCGTGGCTTACAACAACGCGCGTTATGCCCATCGTAACGTTATCGGCAGCGAACAACGCCTGCGCTCGTTCACAGCCAAAGAGGTGCGCGCATTCTACGATTTGTGGTATAGGCCGCAAATGCAGTTCGTGGCTATCATCGGAGATGTGAATCTAGATCAAACCGAAAGTAAGATTAAAGCCACACTCTCGGCTCTGCCTGCCAAGAAAACGCCCTACGATGCCGAGCTGCGAATGATTTCCGACAACGAAAAACCGCTCTGTTTGCAGTTTGTAGACCGCGAGAACAAAAGTCCTTCGTTCGGCCTTTACCAGCGCATACGTACGGCCAAAGACCCCTCATCCGAAGAGGCCACGCGCGATTTTCTCTTCACGCGCATATTCAACACCTTGGCACCGCGCCGTTTCGCACGTCTGAAAAATGCCGACAAAGAAACGTTCATAGCCGCATCCGTAAGCCTTTCGCCCCTTGTTCGCGGTTATTCGCAAATGGCTTGGGACGTTGTTCCCTATGCCAACGAGGCGCGGCCAGCACTCATTCAGATGCTCAGCATCAGGGAAGACCTCGCACAACAGGGCTTCACCGCGCAAGAGTTTGAGGCCGAGAAGAGCAAAATGTATCAGGGAATGAAGGGTGCTTTGGAAGCACGCGGACTGGGAACACCCGATAACGTGTTCAACCTGATGAAGCAAAGCTTCCTCTATGGGATAGAGATTACCAACTTCCGCCAACAAATCCAACGCAACATCGAGGTGCTTGTGGAGCAAGAAGCGGAAGACATGAACCAATGGCTCAAGACATTGCTCAACGATAACAACCTGGCTTTCGTTACTTTCGCACGCACCACGGGCGAAATGAGCATCTCGCAAACCGACTTCGACGAGTGCCTGGCCAGCGCAAAGCGCACTTCTCTGGGCATCGAACGCGACGAAACGCCCTTCGCACTTAACCTTTCGCACCTGCAACCGGGCAAGATTGTGGCCGAAAAAGCTGTGCCTAAGCTCGCCGCCAAAGAGTGGAAACTCTCTAACGGCGCACGCGTGGTGTACAAATTCCTGCCACAAGCCAAGGGAAGGCTCTTCTTCTCGGCTACAGCTCCTGGTGGGCGCGCCGCCGTTAAGCCCGAACAGCTGCCCGATTACACAGCCATGCGCAACCTATTGATGCAAACGGGCGTGGACGGAAACAACAGAAACCAACTGGCATCGTGGCTGCAAGGCAAGGATTTAGAGCTTACCATGTCGCCCGGCGACTATTCAGACGACCTCTCGGGCAGCATGGATGTGGCGCAAGCCGATAACTTTTTCGGCTATCTCCACCTCATTCTCTCGCGCCACGACTTCTCGCCAACCGTCTTTTCCAAGTATGTTCAGCGCAGTAAGTACCTCTATGCCAACCGCGCTCTCGAAGGAATGGAAGCCGCACAAGACTCCATTCGCCTGCTGCTTTTCCCACCATCGGAGGCCAATCCCGAACAAGACGAAGCCTTTTACGACCGCATGCAGCTCCAGGAATTGCCTGCACAGTTCTTCGCCCACTTCGGAAACGCCGCACGTTTCACCTATTTTATCGTTGGCGACCTGCCCGAAACACAGGCCAAGACGCTGGCCACTCGCTATCTGGCATCGCTCAAAGGTGACCCCACACAAACGCTTCCCAAGCCCGCGGCTATGAACTTCGCCTCGAAAGAGCGTGAGATAAAGCGCACTTTCAACGTGGAGATGCAAGGCGACATGGCCGAAATAGAACTATCCTTTGCCAACAACCTCCGCCTAACCGACAAGGAGCAGGCCGCATTCCAAGTGATGCGCGCCATATTGGAAGCCAAATATTTCGACCAACTGCGCGAGAAGCAACACCTCACTTACACTGTTGGCGTTAAGGCCGACTATCTTTCGCAGCCCGATGCCACCGAAACGCTCAGCATCCACCTCTCCACTTCGCGTGCTTCGGCCGCCACAGCGTTGGCCCAAGTGCATGCTTTGCTGGGCGATGTAAGCCAAGGTCGCTTCTCGGTAGATGAGTTTAAGGCTGCTGTTGTGCCTTTGGCCGTAGACGAACAAACGCCGGTTTCGCCCGACATGGCGGCAAATCCCATGCTTTGGATGGCCACATTGGGCATCTATGCCGACACGGGCGAAACGATAACACCCCAAGAAAGTGCTGCCGTAGACCCTGTTTACAGCACACTTACGCCTGCTGACATCTCGGCCGTTGCCACTAAAGTGCTCAACAACGCCGTGAAACGCGAAATCATCGTGCAAGCCATTGTGCACGAAGGTAAGTTAAGCTAAGGGGCAAAGCATGGCCGAAGGCATCCAATGCCTTATCGCATACATCTAAAAAAATCGGCGTTCGCATCTCGTTATGGAGATGTGAACGCCGATTTGTTTGTTGGCTAATCATAACTTCTTGTTCATGGTTTACGAGATTACGAGGTAAAAAACCTTTTTCTTGCATGACCATAATCGGAGCATGCAAGGTTAAGGCTCTATGAAGACAGGGATGCCTTTTTCATTGTCTTGGTTGATGTCTATCAGTTTCTGTATCAAACGGATATTTACAAGATAATTCTTATCGTTAGAAAGGTCTGTGCCGATAACATTAGCGACAGATGGCATAAACTCTTTTGAAATGCTTACGCCCAGCAAGTTTGTTACCTTCAATTCCCGATTACGAACATCCACCGCCCTGATAAAGTCGCCTAAACGTTTATGCGCTGCTTTAGTCATCGTTGTTTTTGTTTATCAGATTAACAACCACTTTTACCATAACATCCTTTTCTTCTGTTCGGCTTTCAGCAATCATCAGCGTGAGCGCAACAAGTGTGCTGCCTGCAATGCGCTTTCTCCCGTCGGGATGATAGAGAATGTTGTTACCATTGAGAAACCAAAGGAACAATGTGGCGGCAATGCGTTTGTTGCCATCGCTGAACGAGTGGTTCTTGGTAATGAGGTAGAGCAGCATGGCAGCTTTTTCCTCCACGCTGGGGTAGAGTTCTTCTCCGCCGAAGGTCTGGTATATCTGTCCGATAGAACTTTTGAACGAACCATCCTTTTCATTGCCAAAGAGAACAGAACCGCCAAACTTCTCTCGCAGCCCATCGATTGCCTCCATAGCATTTTTGTAGGTGGCATGGAACGGCTCGTCTTTTGTGGTCTTGTTGATGGTAAGCCGCTCGTAGTCGTAGTTGTCAAGTGTGTCAAGCGCATATGTGTAGTCTGTCACCACTTTAAACAAAGCATTGGTTTCGTCGTTAGATAATAATGGCTGGCTCTGTATGGTGCGCCCAAGCATACCCACCAGTTGGCGCAGTTCGCCAATCTGCTCCTTACGCATACGCTCGTTCACGGCATAGCCCTTAATGAGATATTGCTTTAAGACGTTGTTCGCCCAGATACGGAAAGCGGTACCGCGTTTGCTTTTTACACGGTAGCCAACGGAAATGATGACATCAAGGTTGTAGTATTTTACCTTACGAGTGACTTTTCTTTCTCCTTCTTTTTGAACAGTCAAGTATTCCTTGACAGTTGACTTTTGATCCAGTTCGCCCTCCCTAAAAACATTACCTACATGCAGGCTTACATTCTGTTTGGTTGTTTGAAAAAGCTCCACCATCTGAGCCTGAGTCAGCCACACTGTATCGTCTTCCATACGTACATCCACCTGTACCTGTCCGTCTTCAGACTGGTATATGATGATTTGATTATTCGAGTCCATAACCCAACTTTTTAAATAATGACCTTAATTCTTTGTTGCTTGCAGCTTCTTACTGGAGCAACTCGCGCTTTTCTGCTTGCAGTTGCTTCATCTATGCAAAATTAATCATAATTTGTCAAACACTACCATCATCCGCACTATAAGAAATGTAACACATGTGTAACAGTCGTTAATACATCCTCACACGGCGGAAAGGAGAAAGCGGAAGGCTCGGCGCACTTGGATAATTACGCTAGTTCGGGATAAGGAGCAACTCCTTTTGCACATTGATTTATCGAAATGAGGGCGGTAGTTGGCATAATCACTGGTTTTTAACCCGAACTGGCGTATAATTTTACAGGTGAACGTTAGGCGTTGAGGGTGCGGAAATTGTTGCTCACAGCTATCCCAGAAACATGAAGTTGGCTTGAAGCAAGGCTCTCTGCATTCTCGGAACGTAGCGGACTACTCCCATTTTCATTGAAACATAGCCTCAACGTCTTTGAAACTTATCCTCATCGTTGTTGAAACATAACCTTATCGTTGTTGAAACATAACCCCTACGTCTTTGAAACATAACCTTATCGTCGTTGAAGTATAACCTCATCGTCCTTTTCGTCCTTCTGTGTGAGGCCATTTTGATTGCTTGAGGTGCATCCATAACTTTCCAAATCCATTTTTTTCGATTGTTAATATATTCTTGTTAGTTTACAAAATGCACTTTCGGTACGCATCATTCTAGCGCATTTTAGCACCTTCAAAGCTGCATAAAGCCCGTTTTGGGGCTGTTTGGACGTTGCCTTTTGGTTAAGAAGTGGGGGCAAAAAAGCTTGTTTTATATGTTTAAGCCTTTCTAGATTGTCGCCGTTGTCTGATTTTGAACTTGTGTTTTCATCTTCTTTTTTGCTCGTTCGATAGCAACTAGTGTTCTTTTTGTCGCTTAAAATACTTTGTTTTTTCGTGGATGCCGAGTCGGTAGCGGCACTTAACACTGCTAAGTGCCGCAAAAAGCAAAGCTAAATGATGCAAAAAGCAAGGCTAAGTGATGCAAAAAGCAAAGCTAAGTGCCGCAAAAAGCAAAGCTAAGTGCCGCTACTAGCTTGCGTTTGTAATAAAAACGGATTGAAAACATGCCCTATGTCATTTCTTTTTACATGCAACCCCTTGCGAGAATCAATTATTTACGGACGAAGGACAATTGGTGAAGAGCGCGGACATTCATAATGTTAAAAAGGACGCTGAATACTTTACATTCCGAATGACGTGAGTAGAAAGAAGGCTTTCTTTCGGATGGAGCTAAGGTGTTATGGTAAAAAGGAAAGGGGGATTGGAAAGTTATGGCACACCTCAAGCAATAAAATAATTCTCACGCGGAGGGAAAGGGAGGACGCGGAGGCGAAGTTTCGGCGAGAATGGGCGTAGAGCTGCACTCCGAGAATGCGGATCACCTTGCCTAAAAGCCTGCTTTATGTTTTGGCGACAGGCTTGGACAACACACCCAGTTCTTTCAACGCCTTGCGTTTTCTTTTGTTTATCCCCACGCGTTGAAGCCGTGTGATTTCACCCTTTTCCCCTTGGAGAGGGGATAGGGTGAGGCTTTATCTCTTAATTCGCAAAGCATATCACTCCCCTCTCCCCTTGGAAAGGGGTTGGGGGTGAGGCTTTATCTCTTAATTCGCAAAGCATATCACTCCCCTCTCCCTTTGGAGAGGGGCTGGGGGTGAGGCCGATTGGCGCTATGGGTGAGGCCGATTGGGCTGTGGGTGTGGCCGATTGGGCTGTGGGTGTGGCCGATTGTGGTTGTGGTTTAGGCTTTTTTACGGCGTTTCTGGCACCATCTCCACATCGAACACGCCGTTTTCTTTCACTGTGATAATCTCTTGACGATAGCCCGGGAGCGTGAACCGGAGGGTGGAACCAGCTTTTGCCGTGAGTGTGTAACGGCCGTGGGCGTTGGTTTTGGTTTGTTTCCCGTCGGTTATCACTATCACGCCAGCCAAAGGGAAGGCTTGAACGTTGCGCACAACGCCCGTGATGCGGATGGTTTTGGCGGCTGTTGGCGATGCCTGTTTTAGGCTTTCGCCGTCGGCGTTGCGCCTTGTTGGTGCATTGTCGGCCGCTGTTTGGGGCGCGTTTGCAACCACGATGAGCGTGTCGCGAAGCCGAATGTCGGCCGATGACGCACCGATGAGCAACTCGTAACGGCCCGGTTCCACCACGCGGTGCATGTCCCTATTGTGCAAAAACAGCTCGGCTATGGGCAGGCGAAGCGTGAAACGGTGGTTTTGCCTAGCGGCGATGTCGGCCTTGTCGAAAGCATATAGCTGCCTTACGGGCGTGGCAACCGAGCTTTTCAGTTGGCGAACATAGAGTTGTGTCACCTCCTTGGCCGCGCGTTTACCCATGTTTCGCACCATGAATTGCACCTCAACGGTGTCTTTTTCGGTGGCGGTGCGCTGCGAAAGTTGCAGTGCGCCGTATTGGAACGTGGTGTACGTAAGGCCGTAACCGAAGGGATAGGCGGGGTAAGGGTCGGAGAAAACATAGTCGCGACCGGGCTGTGTGGGCGTTCCTTTCTTGTTGTAATAGCCTTTGTCGGTGGGCAGGGCGTTGTAGTACACGGGCAATTGCCCCACGCTTTTGGGCCACGACACGGGCAAACGACCCGAAGGGGCGAACTCGCCGAAGAGCATTCGGGCCAAAGAAAGGCCGGCTTGCTCGCCACCATACCACTGAACGACGAGCGCACCCACGCGTTGGCGGAAACTTTCTGTTACCAATGGCCGCCCCGTTACCAACACCACGATGAGCGGTTTGCCCAATGCCACAAGGCTATCCACGAGTTGTTGTTGCGCTCCAGGCAGGGTAAGTTCGGACAAGTCGTAGCCCTCGCCGCTGGTAGATGGTTGCGAGGCGCGCGCCAACAGCATGCTTTGTGTGCCAACGCAGGCGATGGTGAGGTCGGATTTTTCGGCCAAACGCAGGGCATGGGGTATGGAATCGGCAACGGGCGAGAAGTAATCGCAACCGCGTGCGTAGTCTACTTGCACACCTTTGCCTTGCAGATACTGGCGAATGCCGGCCAAAGGGGTGATGCCGTGGGCATTGTCGGCCGTCCAAGAATAGTCGCCAAACTGCACTTGATTGGCGTTTGGGCCCACCACAGCGATGCGCTTAAGGCCGTTAAGGCTAAGCGGCAGCAGGGCGTTTCGGTTTTCGAGCAATACCAAACTCTCGTCGGCCAGCTGCCTAGCAGTGGCCACGGCAGCTGCGGTGTGAATGGCTTT
>CAJPTO010000102.1 GCA_905373605.1 uncultured Prevotella sp. | reverse complement strand
TTATTTGCGGCCGATGGGCAAATTATGGCGCGCGAGGGCAGCCATAATGTTAAAAAAGATGCGTTTTATTTTACTAGCCCGGAAATGCAACTCGACAAAATAAACACCTCTGCACGAGCGAAAAGGCAAGGAACACGTTGTGCGAAGGCACGGAGATATAGCAATTCAACAGCGAAGTGGATGCTGTAAAGCTGGCATCAGCTAGCATGCTTATAGTGATACGTAATTCCAAACACATTTGGTTATGATCAAAACTCATACCAGAAAGGCTGTTAACTCGCGCAAGGAAGGGATGTGTTTTTTCAAATAATATTTTTAAGGCAACAAAAATCGCTTTTCCATTCCCTGTTTAACGCCTTGCGTTATTTTGTAAGCAGGAAATGAAAAAGCGATGAATGGCAGTTATCTTACCGTTTCTTTGCGTTTGGCCATCCAAGCCAAGATGCCGCCTTCGAGGTTGATTACCTGGTATCCCTTGGCACTTAGCTGCTTGGCAGCTGTTGCGCTCCGCCTTCCGCTGCGGCAATACACGGCCACAGGGCGTTCTTTTTGCAACTTGCTTTCGGCTTCGGCCAAGAAGTTGGGATTGAAAACATCCACCTGAATGGCCCCCTTGAGGTGGCTTTCGGCAAATTCTTCGTGCGTGCGAACATCGAGTATTTGTGCAGAGTCGGTCTTAATGGCCTGCTCAAAGGCGTCGACATCGGCGTTGGTGTATTTGCTTTGCGCGCATGCACCAAATATTGTGGTCCAAATAGACATAAATACAAAAGCTAATTTTCTGAATGTTGATGTTTTGATTGATTTATATTGTTGTGTCATCGTCAACGTTTTTAAGAAGTTTTGCCCCAAAAGCCGGCAACAAATGCTCATTGGGCGCGGCGCATCGGCGTGCAGGCCACTCTTTTCCACCTCAGTTGGAGCATTTGTTGGCAGGCTTTTATAGCCCGTTTTGTTATTGATATTTTCTGTTCACCAGTTTGCTGTTTGCTTGTTGCCAAGTGCCTTTTTGGGTGCTTTGGTTCTTGCAGGCAGGTTAAGGAAACAGCTCTTCCAGCTTTCTTTCCACCTTTTTCGACATCACCGTTCCCATTACCACCTTGCCATCTGGGCCAACAACAATCATCGATGGTATCCACTTTACGCCGTAAGCCTTTGAGATGTTGGCTTCGCGCATCTTTTTCAGCTCGCTCACATGTGCGTATGTCATTCCATATTTGTCGATGGCGGCTTTCCACAAGGCGGCATCAACGTCGAACGAAACGCCCACAAAGGCCACGCCTTTGTCCTTAAACCGGTTGTACATGGCCACGATGTTGGGGGCATCTTTGCGGCAGTCGGGACACCACGAAGCCCAAAAGTCTAGTACCACATATTTGCCTTTAAACTGTTTGAGGCTCACTTTCTTGCCCTCGGGCGATGGTAGTTCAAAGTCGGGGGCCACAGTTCCCGGCTTCAAAAGCTCGGTGGCGTATTGTGCATCGAGGTCTTCTTCGGTGGTTTGTTGTGCTTTGGCTGTGTTTGTCCACAGCGAAAAGGCTGCCATTAGGGCCAACGTACCCCAGCGTATGTGCTTCATCTTCATATTTAAATCATTTAAAATTTGTGTTGTAGGGATGCAAAAATAATCTTTTTCTTGCTTATTAGGGCATAGTTTGGTGAAATATTTTTTTAGTTTGTAAGCTGGTGAGGTTGTGAGGTTGTGAGTTTGTGTGTTTATAAGTTTGTTATTTGGTGGGGTTGTGGGTTTATGAGGTTGTGGGTTTATGATGTGATGCACCTTTGATTTTTTGAGTTTATGTGGGGATGCGTGTGTAAAGGCACCAACTTGATAGCTTATTTGCTTGGCTGTCAACAAATTCTTAACTTATACGCTCACAAACTTGTATGTTCACAACCTCATAACCTTACCAACAATTAATATAAAAAATGTTGCACAAAGGGCAGCAAGAGAATAAAAAGACGTACCTTTGCAGAACGAATAACATTTAAAACATAGTTAGAGATTTATGAAGAAGATGAAATTTATGACACTGTTGATGTGTCTTGCATTAGTGTTCGGCTGTAAAACCAAGCAGGGAACGGGAACACTTATTGGCACTGGTGGCGGCGCACTTTTAGGAGCAGTAATCGGAAAGGTTGCAGGTAACACGGCCGTAGGTGCTGTTGTTGGTGCCACTGTTGGCGCAGCCACAGGCTCAATGATTGGTAAGCACATGGATAAGGTGGCTAAACGCACCGCCGAACAAGTGAAAAACGCCAAGGTGGAAGAGGTAACAGATGCCAACGGACTGAAAGCCGTTAAGGTGACATTCGACTCGGGAATACTCTTTGCAACCAACAAGGCCACCCTCAACCAAGCGTCTAAGAACGAGCTGGCTAAGTTTTCGCAAGTGCTTAAAGAGAACGGCGACTGCCATGTGGACATTTACGGACATACCGACAACACGGGTAACGATGGCATCAACATCCCCTTGAGCAACAATCGCGCACAAAGCGTGGTGAACTATCTCACAAGCTGTGGCGTTCCGCGCAGTCAATTCCAGAATGTTGCGGGCAGGGGAAGCTCTGAACCCGTTGCAAGTAACCAAACGGCAAGCGGCAGACAACAGAACCGTCGTGTGGAAGTGTATCTCTATGCCAGCAAGGCAATGGTGGATGCAGCCAACAACGGCACGCTGAAGTAGAGCTTGTGCCATCGGCACAATTCGCCTTTCAAGGCACGAAAGAGAAGCTACAAGGGCCAACATGTATTGGCAGGGCATCTTTTCTTTCGTGCCTTTCGGCTTTACTTGGGGCGATTTGTGCTTGGTCAATGCGCCAATTGGGACTTATGGCTTACAGCCAAAAGTAAATCCCCTAACGCTTCTAGACAACCTCATGAAGAAAAAAATATTGAAGATATTGCGGTGGACGGCCGCCTTGTTTTTCAGTTCCACCATCCTTGCTGTGGTGGTGTTGCGTTTTGTACCCGTCTTTTTCACACCGCTGATGTTCATTCGTTGTGGCGAACAACTGCTCGATGGCAAGAGTCTTACCATGCGTCACCACTGGGTTTCGCTGGATGAGATTTCGCGCCACCTACCAGTAGCGGTGATGGGAAGCGAAGACCAGCGGTTTCTTTTGCACCACGGCTTCGACTTCAACGCCATTCAGCATGCCGCAAAGCAGAACATGCGCGGCGGAAAGAAGCTTGGCGCCAGCACGATAAGCCAACAAACGGCCAAGAACGTGTTTCTGTGGCCGGGACGTTCGTGGATAAGGAAGGGATTTGAAATGTATTTCACGGCTCTCATCGAGCTGATGTGGAGTAAGCAACGCATCATGGAGGTGTATCTCAACTCAATAGAGATGGGCGATGGCATTTATGGCGCGGAAGCTGTGGCAGAACACAACTTCGGAACTACGGCTTCGAACCTCACTCGCGCACAATGCGCGCTCATTGCCGCAACATTGCCCAACCCACGTAAGTTCAGTTCCAAGTATCCCTCGGCTTACATGCTCAAAAGGCAACAACAGATAATGAAGAATATGCGCTACATGCCCGCATTCCCCAAGGAAGGAGAAGACTATAACCCCAATACGGCCAGCGGAGGCGTGTATCGGAAGAAGAAATAAGTGGAGATGGCTCTGCACAAAACAAACGGATGATGGAGAATTTGCTAGACAAACTGAACGAAAGTCAACGCGAAGCAGTGGTATATACCGATGGGCCGCAGCTGGTTATTGCCGGTGCCGGCTCGGGTAAGACGCGTGTTCTTACCTTTAAGATTGCCTTTCTGCTGCAACAAGGCCTGAAGCCTTGGAACATTCTGGCTCTCACTTTCACCAACAAGGCGGCCAATGAGATGAAAAACCGCATTGGAGAACTTGTTGGACATGAACGGTCTAAGCGGCTTTTCATGGGCACGTTCCACTCCATCTTCTCACGAATTCTGCGCGTTGAAGCCCCAAAGATTGGCTTCTCGTCCAACTTTACCATCTACGACGAAACGGATTCGCGTTCGCTTATCAAGACTATCTGCAAGGAAATGCAGCTAGACGACAAGGTGTATAAGCCAGCCACGGTGCATGCACGCATCTCAATGGCCAAGAACCACTTCATTCTTCCCAACGGGTATGCCGCCAATGCCGAGCTTATGGAGCGCGATGCGCGGGAGCGAATGCCCAACATTTACAAGGTGTATGCTGCATATGTGCAACGTTGCCGACTGGCTAACGCGATGGACTTCGACGACTTGCTGGTGCTTACCTACCAGCTATTCAGCGAACACGAGGATGTTAGGAAGGAATATGCGGAGCGTTTCCGTTATGTTCTTGTTGATGAGTACCAAGATACCAACCATGTACAGCAGCTTATCGTGACTTTGCTCACCAAGGACCACCGACGCATCTGCGTTGTGGGCGATGATGCACAGAGCATTTACGGGTTTCGGGGAGCCGACATCGACAATATCTTGGACTTTCAGCAGCAATTCCCCGAAACACGCCTCTTTAAGCTGGAACAAAACTATCGCTCTACGCAGAATATCGTCAAGGCGGCCAACAGTCTTATCAGCCATAACCAGCGGCAAATTAAGAAAGAGGTGTTCAGCCAAAACGATAAGGGCGAGAAACTGACGCTCAAACCGGTTTATTCGGATAAGGAAGAGGCGCTAGTTGTGTGCAACGACATCAAAAACATCATGGATGAGGAGCAGGGACAATACAGTGACTTCGCCATTCTGTACCGAACAAACTCGCAAAGCCGCTCGTTTGAGGAGGAACTGCGCAGGCAAAGCATTCCTTATCGCATTTACGGGGGACTGAGTTTTTACCAACGTAAGGAGATTAAAGACATCATTGCCTACTTCCGTTTGGTGATGAACGTAGACGATGAAGAGGCATTCAAACGCATCGTGAATTATCCTGCCCGCGGTATTGGCAACACCACGCTGGCCAAAGTTACCCTGGCGGCACAAGAGAACGGGGTGAGTTGTTGGCAGATTTTAACCCATCCTGCACGCTATTCCCTCGATCTGAACAAGGGAACGTGGACAAAACTGCAAAAGTTTCGCGACATGGTGAACAGCTTTGTGGCCGAACTGCTCACGCTCGATGCCTACGAACTGGGCATGAAAATCATCAGGGAGAGCGGCATTCAGGCCGACCTCTTCTCATCAAGCGATGCCGACAGCCTTTCGCGACAAGAGAATTTGCAGGAGTTTGTGGGTGGTTTGCAGGAGTTTGTAGACATCAGGCGCGAAGAGGGAAACGAGAGCGAGGTGTTCTTAAACGACTATCTGCAGGAGGTTTCGTTGCTCTCCGACCTCGATAGTGAGGGCGACGACGAGAGCCGAGTGGTGCTTATGACCGTTCATTCGGCCAAAGGGTTGGAGTTTCCAACGGTGTTTGTGGTGGGATTGGAAGAAAACATTTTCCCCAGTCCGCGCTCTACCGACTCTCCGAGGCTGCTCGAAGAAGAACGCCGGCTGCTTTATGTGGCCATCACGCGTGCCGAAAGGCATTGCATCTTGACCTGTGCCAAGAACCGTTTCCGCTTCGGCCGCATGGAGTTCGACACGCCTAGCCGTTTTATTCGCGACATCGACCCTGCCCTTTTGAATGTTCAAAACAGCGTGCCATTTGTTTCTAAACCGCGATTCGAAAGCCGATTGTTGTCTGATGAGATGTCTTCCAAACGCTATGAGGGCGGTGGAAGCATGGCCGAAACTGATGAAACGCGGTGGGGAAACTCGCGCTTCCTTAACTCAAAGCCTGTTGCTAGCCAGTTTATGGCCGACCCAATACCCAATCCCGCACGTCCAAGGAAGCCCGAAAAGGCAGTAGACCCACTGTCGGATGGCTTTAAAAAGCGGCTTGCTGCCAGTGGGGCAAACAAGAAAAAGGTGTCTGATGCAATCTCGCATTCGACATCTTCCCCAACTGCAGCTGGCACATTACGTGACAATGGCGGTAAGGCAATAACTGAAGGCAGCATAATAGAACACGAACGATTTGGCGTTGGCACGATAGAGAGCTTGGAGGGAACGGGCGAAAATGCACGTATGGCTGTGAACTTTAAGCATGCCGGCTCAAAAACTTTGCTCTTAAAATATGCCAAATTTAAGGTGATAGGGTAGGGTTGAAGAAACAATAATGGTGCCTGAACCTGCGAAACATATGCGTTAGTTAGCATTTTGCATTGGTTCAGGCACCATTATTGTTTATGTTTGTTGGTGAAAATCGTTTGTAGACCAATTGTACTGCCCAAAACACTATGCCTATTAGCTGTGTTTACTTCGAGAGATGAAGTGTTTGCTGTGGTTCTGTTCTCCTAAAAAAGGCACTTGGTACCAGAAGCATTGGTGGGAAATGGTTGGCAAAGTGGTGAAGAAACAGGAATTGAACGTTAGCCTAATTTGTTTTGGTGCGCTAATATTCTATTCTAACCGCTTACCTTATTTTTGTATAGCAAGCCTTGTTAGCAGGGTAATTCTGCCTTGTTTATTGCATAATTCAGCCTTGTTTACTGCATAAATCAGCCTTGTTTACTGCATAAATCGGCCTTGTTTACTGCATAAATCAGCCTTGTTAGCTGTATAAACCAGCCTTGTTTATTGCATAAATCAGCCTTGTTTGCTGCGTAAGCCACAAGCAAATACCCTAAGAACTCACAATTTTGCCAACTAAAAAGCTCGCAAACTCACCTGCTAATCACCACCTTTTGCCTGCCTTTTATGTATATTCCCTTGGGCAGCACATTGATGTTTGTGCCTACATAGCGGCCATCGATGGTGTAAATCTTTTCTTCTTTTCCGTTTTCTGCAGCATTTTCAAGTTGCATAATACCTGTAGACGTTTGGTCTTTAAGGAAGTCGAAGGTAACGATACCATCTTTCATGGCGATGTTATAGATGGGTTTGTTGAGCTTTCCGCCAGTCCAAGGAGCGTGGTTCACCAAGTTTTGCGCATCGGTAAGTTGCTTCACCACGTTTTTCCCTGGATAAAGGTCGCCCTCTAACTGCGCTTCATACTCGCTCCGCTTCATATAAGGGGCGGTAAGGGTGCTGTTGTTCGACACCTTACGATAAGAAGAAGGCAGATAACCATCGGCAGGAATGATGGTCATTCGTGGGTGTTTCTTTAGGTTGTTCACCGAGTTGTTGCCGCCATGAAACACCGAAAACGCCCGTGGCTCATACTCAACATGGCTCACCATCATGCCCCCGGCTGGCAATTTGTAGTTCCATCCCTTGTTTTGAATGTTCTCAACGATGTAGTATTCGTTACCGTCGGCATTGGCATCGTTCATTATACGGTAGGCTTTTCCGCCTTGGTCGATGCTCTTGAGTTCCACTTTCCCCTCTTGGGTAAGCGTGTCGATGGTAATCCATCCCATCTTTTCGCGTTCCCAGGCGGTGTAAGCAGTGGGCGAATAGCCGTTATAAAGGTATATGCCAGCATCCATGATGTCCCAGTCTTCCATGCCTTGGTTGTCGTAAGCGTCGAAGTCGCGTTCGTCGTTGGCCGTGGTCCATTGTGGATAAACCGTGGGGTAGAAGTCTGGCAAGCCCATGCAATGGGAGAACTCGTGGCAAAACAAGCCCACGCCATTGATGAGCAGGCCGCTTGTTGTATTGTATTTGCCATTGGGAAGGCCGTTAAGCTCGTTGCTGATGCCGGCCAAACGCACGTATTTCCCGTCTTTCTTGATGTCTGTTCCAAGCGAGAAAGCCTTGGGCCAAAGCGTGGAGTCGACGCTCGAAACGCTCTCGGCGTAGCCGGCATAGACCACATAAACGAGGTCTACATTGCCATCGCCATCGGCATCATATTTAGAAAAGTCCAACGAATCGTCAATCATGGTGCAAGCTTCGCTCACCAATTCGCGGTATTTTTCCATCGACGAGCTTCCCTCGCCATAGTAAGCCGCACCCTTGGGCATGGTTATCGGCCCGTAAAGGTCGAATTGCGGGGTGAATTTTCCGCCGCTCATGTCGCTGAAATACTTCTTCACGCTGCCCGTGTTTCGGTTTTCGGCATGGCCAAAGTCTTGGTGTTTGTTGGCCATGCTGTTGAGATATTGGTCGAAAGCCTTTCGTGCCGGCACTTTAAAAGGCCTGTTGGCAAACTGCACGAGCAGCACAATGGCGCGCGGAGAGCCTGTATGAGGGAAGAAACCTGTGCCTCCCTTGCCCAATGAACGTGTGGCGGCGAGCTGTTCGGGCTTGGTGTTGGCAGCCAGAAAAGCCTTGATGTCTTGCCGTTTGCACAGCATTTGTTCGGCCGCACTGCGCTTGTCGGCATCGTGTGCCAACATTGGCGTGGCCGACAACGTGCCGTTGGCATTGATGTGAGCAACGAAATAACCGCCCAAGGTTTGCTTGAGCACCACGTTGTCGAGCGTGGAAACCCAGTTGAAGTCGGCATCGCCGTTGATGCGGATGATGAGTTGGGTGCCGTCGGGCTGACTAACGGTGATGGGGTAGGGCCATCCTTTGGAGGCAAAGCCTGCCAAATGACACAGCAGCGTGAGGAGGATAAGTACTGTTTTCTTCATTTTCTAATTATTTTTTATTGGTGTATGGCATTAGTTGTTGTTGGATAGTTCAGAAGTTTACCTGTTGACAAGTTAACGAGTTAACGAGTTGGCGAGTGCCAAGGCCGCTTTTTGTTACCTGTTGACAAGTTAACGCGTTACGAATTGACGAGTGGCATGGCTGCATTTTGTTACCAGTTGACCAGTTGCAGTGCAGACAAGTTCACCGCTTCCTTGTCTTGGTGTTAACCATTTCTTAGCCCTGCAGTTGGTTCTTGGCATACCAATATTGCCCTTTCTTCTTGGTTTGTCTGCCAAACTCGATGGCATGTTTGGGGCAATGGTGGTAGCAAGCGAAGCAAGTTAGGCAGCTGCCATTGTGTTTCCACCTTGGCTCTTGCCCTTTTCCGCCCTCTATGTCGGCTGTTGGACACACGTCGGCGCATATTCCACACCGCACACAGCGGTTTGTTTCAACCCTGAAAGGCTTGTCGTTAACCAACTTTCGTTCAAAGAACTCGCCGATAATACGGCTGTTTATTCGTGGCCACCGCCCCACGTTGGGTTCTTGTTCCACCTTTTCGGTTTCGTTAATCTTCGTGATGATGCTTGCCAAATGTATCTTGGCTTGCATTTTTTTCTCCCTTTCTTTCTCGATGGTGTCTACATCCATGAACGGCAATCCCACATAACTTTCGGGCATGAGCAGCGAGAACACCGCATCAAGGTGCAGCGCGCGTTGCACCAAGGCATGGCGAAAGATGCGCATACTCTCGCCCGTGGTGTCGCCGGCGGTGCAAAGGGCGAAGCAATAATGCCCCTCGGCGTTGGCGATACTTAACCTTTCTACGAAGTGACGCACCAAAATAGGAGGCCGCCAAGCATGAACAGGAAAGCAAAAACCCAGACGTTCGCCTGCTGCGAGCGTGTAATGGCATTGCCCTTTCATGGCATCGGGAATGAAAACAAGGCGTTCGCCCGTCTTTTCCGACAGCTGTTGAGCGGCCCATTGGGTGTTGCCCGTGGCCGAGAAGTAGAATATCATTAGGCAAAGTTACGATTTTTCGATGTTAATGGCAAGTTATTGGCTGCGTTTTACTTACAAAAAGTGTGTACAAGAGGCTTTGCACACGCATGAGTGATGTGCTGCTCAGTGTGTTTGGGCACTATGGCCAAACAAAAATGCTTTAGGAAAACGATGGTCTTTGAACACCGGCGCATTTGCTTTTTTCTTGGGGGCATAGCTGATAGCCACGTGTAAACACATTTGTCGCCACAGTACAAGAGCTTGGTAGCGGCTGTACAAGGGCCTGGTAGCGGCAGTACAAGCATCTTGTAGCCACACTACAAGAGCCTTGTAGCCACAGTACAAGCGTCTTTGTACTGATAGATGTGGTACAAACTCTTTTAAGGCTGGTTCTAAAAAATCCACGCAAGAGTTCATTTTCTTTTTGTTATTTAGCTCTTTGCTGTCTTTTTGCTTTTATCTGGCATCTTTCGCTTACTCTT
>CAJPTO010000101.1 GCA_905373605.1 uncultured Prevotella sp. | reverse complement strand
AAGTAAACTCCTATATTCCGGGCGAAGGACACAACTTGCAAGAACACAGCATCGTGCTCGTTCGTGGTGGTCGTGTGAAAGACCTTCCTGGTGTTCGTTACCACATCGTTCGCGGAACTCTTGACACCGCCGGTGTAGCCAACCGCACGCAGCGCCGTTCGAAATATGGCGCAAAACGTCCTAAGGCCGCAAAGAAATAAGCATGCGCGGCTAGATAAGTTTTTAAGCCAGTGAACTCATATGCCGGTAAGGCTTGCGGTAGCAAGGACTTCGGGGCTAGGCGAGAGATGTTTGCCGGGGTTCGCAAGCTTAAAAACTTATCCACAAAAGGCAAGTGAACAGAAAAAGAAACGTCGTGGTGCCGACGCAAAATGCACCAAGAAAGTATAAACCGTTTTGCTGGTGAATTGTTTAAGGCGGCTTCAAACTAAAAACGATGTTTTTGCTTTGGAGAGCCCAAAAGGTTGAGTAAACATCCGGGTGCGGAAGTTGAAGAACAAGTGACAACCCCATGCAGAATTATTTTTTTTCAAAACAAAAATGAGAAAAGCAAAACCAAAGAAGCGCGTGATCCTTCCCGATCCCGTGTTCAACGACCAAAAGGTCTCCAAGTTCGTTAATCACCTGATGTACGATGGCAAGAAGAATGCTTCGTACGAGATTTTCTACAATGCCCTTGACACCGTTAAGGCGAAGATGGAGAAGGAAGAGAAGTCGCCCCTCGAAATCTGGAAGACGGCCCTTGACAACATCACTCCGCAAGTGGAGGTGAAGAGCCGCCGCATCGGTGGTGCAACGTTCCAAGTTCCTACCGAAATACGTGCCGAGCGCAAAGAGAGCATCTCGATGAAGAACATGATTTCGTACGCCCGCAAACGTGGCGGCAAGACAATGGCCGACAAACTGGCTGCCGAGATTATGGACGCCTTCAACAACCAAGGCGGAGCATACAAGCGTAAGGAAGACATGCACCGCATGGCAGAGGCAAACCGCGCTTTCGCACATTTCAGATTCTAATCGTATAAATAGGTATATAAAAGACAATGGCAAACCGCGATTTACATTTGACTCGTAATATCGGCATTATGGCCCACATCGATGCCGGCAAGACCACTACTTCTGAACGTATCCTCTTCTACACGGGTAAGACCCACAAGATTGGCGAAGTGCACGATGGTGCTGCCACAATGGACTGGATGGCACAAGAACAGGAGCGTGGTATAACCATTACTTCTGCTGCCACGACGTGTAACTGGAACTATGACGGCAAATCGTTTAAGATTAACCTCATCGACACTCCGGGTCACGTTGACTTCACCGCCGAGGTGGAACGCTCGCTGCGCGTTCTCGACGGTGCTGTGGCTACCTATTCGGCTGCTGACGGTGTTCAACCCCAATCGGAAACCGTATGGCGTCAAGCTGACAAATACAACGTTCCACGTATCGGATACGTGAACAAGATGGACCGCTCGGGTGCCGACTTCTTCGAGACGGTTCAGCAGATGAAGGACATCTTGGGTGCAAACCCCTGTCCCGTGCAAATTCCTATCGGTGCTGAAGAAAACTTCAAAGGTGTTATCGACCTCATCAAGATGAAAGCCATTCTGTGGCACGATGAAACGATGGGTGCCGAATACAGTGTTGAGGAAATTCCCGCCGAACTCGTTGACGAGGCAAAGGAATGGCACGACAAGATGGTGGAGAACGCCGCCAACTTTGACGATGCCCTGATGGAAAAGTATCTTGAAGGCGTTGAGCCCTCTGAAGAAGAACTGATTGCAGCCATCCGCAAGGCCACCATCTCGATGGACTTGACGCCAATGGTGCTGGGTTCTTCGTATAAGAACAAGGGTGTGCAACCCCTCTTGGACTATGTTTGTGCATTCTTGCCCTCGCCACTCGACACTGTGGCTATCGTTGGTGTTAACCCCAACACCGACGAAGAGGAAGAACGCAAGCCTTCTGAAGACGCTCCCACATCTGCCTTGGCATTTAAGATTGCCACCGACCCCTTCATGGGCCGCTTGGTGTTCTTCCGCGTTTACTCGGGTAAGGTTGAGGCCGGCTCGTATGTTTACAATGCGCGCTCGGGTAAGAAAGAGCGTATCAGCCGCTTGTTCCAGATGAACTCTAACAAGGAAATCCCAATGGAGAGCATCGACGCTGGCGACATCGGCGCAGGCGTAGGCTTCAAAGACATTCGCACGGGCGACACGCTCTGTGATGAGAGCGCACCCATCGTGCTGGAGTCGATGACCTTCCCCGACACCGTTATCTCTATTGCCGTTGAGCCTAAGAGCCAAGCAGACATCGCCAAGCTTGACAACGGATTGGCTAAGTTGGCCGAAGAAGACCCAACATTCACCGTTCGTACCGACGAGCAGAGTGGCCAGACCATCATCTCGGGTATGGGTGAGCTTCACTTGGACATCATCATCGACCGCTTGAAACGCGAATTTAAGGTGGAGTGTAACCAAGGCAAGCCCCAGGTTAACTATAAGGAAGCCATCACCAAGGACGTTACCCTGCGCGAAGTGTACAAGAAGCAGAGTGGTGGTCGCGGTAAATTTGCCGACATCATCGTTACCGTTGGTCCTAAGGATGAAGACTATAAGGAGGGCAACTTCCAATTCATCAACGAGGTGAAGGGCGGTAACGTGCCTAAGGAGTTCATCCCCTCGGTTCAGAAGGGCTTCGAGAACGCCATGAAGAATGGTGTGCTTGGTGGCTATCCGATGGAGAACCTCAAGGTTACGCTTACCGATGGTTCGTTCCACCCCGTAGACTCCGACCAACTTTCGTTCGAATTGGCTGCCATCAACGCCTATCGCAATGCTTGCCCCAAGGCAGGTCCTGTGCTGATGGAACCCATCATGAAGGTGGAAGTGGTAACGCCCGAAGAGAACATGGGTGACGTAATCGGCGACTTGAACAAACGTCGTGGACAAGTGGAAGGCATGGACGAGGCTCGCAGCGGTGCTCGCATCGTGAAGGCACAAGTGCCTTTGGCAGAGATGTTCGGCTATGTAACAGCCCTTCGTACCATCACATCGGGCCGCGCAACAAGCTCGATGGAGTATGACCACCATGCACCGCTGTCTAGCTCTATCGCTAAGGCAGTGCTCGAAGAGGTGAAAGGTCGCACCGACTTGGTGTAACATCGTAAACAACAGAGGGACGAAGCGCAGGTTAGCGAATGACTCTTAATCGGCGTACTTCGTTCCTCTACATGATAACCATTTTAAAACAACTTAATCGACATGAGTCAGAAAATCAGAATTAAGCTGAAAAGTTACGACCACAAGTTGGTGGACAAGTCAGCAGAGAAAATCGTAAAGGCCGTTAAGGCCACAGGTGCAATCGTAAGCGGCCCCATCCCCTTGCCCACACACAAGCGCATCTTCACCGTTAACCGAAGCACTTTCGTTAACAAGAAGAGCCGCGAGCAGTTCCAACTGCAAAACTTCAAGCGTCTTATTGACATCTACAGCTCGACTGCTAAGACCGTAGACGCACTGATGAAACTGGAATTGCCCAGTGGTGTGGAAGTAGAAATCAAGGTGTAGTGGATGGATTGGGCGAGAGTTGCAGGCAACAAGCGTATTGTTCTAGAGAACACTAAGTATCTAGGCGCGCAAAGCCTGCGACACGCTAACCAAGCATTTTACGATTAAACTCATAAACTATTTATTTTATTAATATATTATTGAAATGCCAGGATTAATTGGAAGAAAAATCGGAATGACATCCGTTTTCAGTGCCGACGGTAAAAACGTACCGTGCACTGTTATCGAAGCTGGTCCTTGTGTTGTTACCCAGGTAAAGACCGTAGAGACCGACGGCTACAAAGCCGTTCAGTTGGCTTACGGCGAAGCAAAGAAAAACCGCACCACCAAAGCGATGGCCGGTATCTTTGACAAGGCAGGAACAACACCGAAGAAGCACTTGGCCGAGTTCAAGTTTGATACGGAATATAATCTGGGTGACACCATCACGGTGGACCTTTTCGAAGGCACCGAGTTTGTAGACGTAGTAGGAACCTCGAAAGGTAAGGGTTTCCAAGGAGTTGTTAAGCGCCACGGCTTCGGCGGTGTGGGCCAAACCACACACGGACAAGACGACCGCGCGCGTAAGCCGGGTTCAATCGGTGCTTGTTCTTACCCTGCAAAGGTGTTCAAGGGCATGCGCATGGGCGGCCAAATGGGCGGTGACAGAGTGACAACTCAGAACCTCAGAGTGTTAAAGGTAATTCCTGAACACAACCTCATCCTCGTGAAAGGTAGTGTTGCTGGATGCAATGGTTCAACCCTTTTAATTAAGAAGTAATGGAAGTTAGCGTATTGAATATCAACGGTCAAGAGACCGGCAGGAAAGTTGTGCTCAACGATGCGATTTTCGGCATCGAGCCCAACGACCACGTTCTTTATCTAGACGTGAAGCAGTATCTCGCTAACCAACGCCAAGGCACAGCCAAATCGAAGGAAAGAAGCGAGATGAGCGGTTCAACCCGCAAGCTGGGCCGCCAAAAGGGCGGTGGCGGCGCACGCCGCGGCGACATCAACTCGCCCGTTCTCGTTGGTGGTGCCCGTGTGTTCGGCCCCAAGCCCCGCGACTATAGCTTCAAGCTGAACAAGAAAGTGAAGCAGCTAGCACGTAAGTCGGCTCTGAGCTACAAGGCAAAAGACAATGCCATCATCGTGGTGGAAGACTTCGAAATGGCAGCCCCAAAGACGAAAGAATACGTAAATATAGTTAAAAATCTCAAACTAGATGGTCGTAAGTCTTTACTTCTTTTGCCAAGTGTGAATAAAAATGTATATTTGTCGGCTCGTAATTTGCAACGTTCTGAAGTTATGACAGCTACAGCGGTAAACGCCTACAAGGTGTTGAACGCAGACGTGCTTGTAATTACGGAGAAATCGTTGGCAGCTATCGACGGAATCTTAAACAAGTAAAAGGAGACAGAAAGAAATGGGATTTATCATAAAACCTATCGTCACCGAGAAGATGAACGCAGTGACCGAAAAGTCTTCTCGTGAGAAAAGCTACAAGGTAAAGGGTGAGGTTAAGACCAAGGCTGCAACGCCCCGTTATGGCTTCATCGTTCGCCCCGATGCCAACAAGCTGCAAATAAAGAGCGAAGTAGAAAAATTGTATGGCGTAACGGTTACCGACGTAAACACGATGCGCTATGCAGGTAAGCGTTCGAGCCGCTACACGCGTGCCGGCCTCGTGAGAGGACAGAAGAGCGCTTACAAGAAAGCTATCGTCACCCTGAAGGCTGGCGACGAAATAGATTTTTACAGCAATATTTAAATAAGAAATGGCAGTACGTAAGTTCAAACCGGTAACCCCGGGACAAAGACACAAGATTATTGGCACGTTCGAGGAGATTACTGCATCCGTGCCAGAGAAGTCTCTCGTTTACGGAAAACGCTCAACCGGTGGTCGAAACAACACCGGTAAGATGACCGTTCGCTACATGGGCGGCGGCCACAAGAAGAAGTATCGTGTAATCGACTTTAAACGTGAGAAAGATGGTGTTCCCGCCGTAGTTAAGACAATCGAATACGATCCGAACCGTTCGGCTCGTATCGCTTTGTTGTATTATGCCGACGGCGAAAAACGTTACATTATTGCTCCCAATGGACTGCAAGTGGGTACCACGTTGTTGTCGGGTGCGGAGGCAGCTCCTGAGATAGGCAATGCCATCCCCTTGGCCAACATCCCCGTAGGTACCGTAATTCACAACATTGAATTGCGCCCCGGACAAGGCGCCCTGTTGGTTCGTTCGGCCGGTAATTTTGCTCAGTTGACTTCTCGTGAGGGCAGTTATTGTGTTATTAAGCTTCCTTCAGGCGAGACCCGCAAGGTACTCTCGGCTTGTAAGGCTACTGTGGGTAGTGTAGGCAACTCCGACCACGCCTTGGAACAGTCTGGTAAGGCAGGCCGTTCGCGCTGGTTGGGCCGTCGTCCGCACAACCGCGGTGTTGTTATGAACCCTGTTGATCACCCTATGGGTGGTGGCGAAGGCCGTCAGAGCGGTGGACACCCACGCTCGCGCAAGGGCTTGTATGCTAAGGGTCTGAAGACACGCGCACCCAAGAAGCAGTCGAACAAGTATATCATTGAAAGAGCTAAAAAATAATTAAAGAGTAAATTATGAGTCGTTCATTAAAAAAAGGTCCATATATCAACGTATCACTCGAGAAGAAAATTCTCGCCATGAACGAGAGTGGCAAGAAGAGTGTCGTTAAGACATGGGCTAGGGCATCGATGATTTCCCCCGACTTCGTGGGTCACACGGTGGCAGTTCATAACGGAAACAAATTCATCCCTGTCTACATTACCGAGAACATGGTTGGCCACAAGCTGGGCGAGTTTTCTCCCACGCGTCGTTTCGGCGGCCACTCCGGTAACAGGAAGTAAAGGGACAACCATTTAAAATTTAGAAATAGATAATGGGAGCAAGAAAACATATAGCGGCCGAAAAACTTAAAGAGGCCCGTAAAAATTTGTATTTTGCCAAGCTCAATGGCGTTCCTTCTTCCCCTCGCAAGATGCGCTACGTTGTAGACATGATTCGCGGCATGGAGGTGAACCGCGCACTGGGCGTGCTCAGGTTCTCGAAGAAGCAGGCTGCTGCCGATGTTGAGAAGCTGCTGCGCTCGGCCGTGGCCAACTGGGAAACGAAGAACGACCGCAAGGCCGACGAAGGAGAACTGTACATAAGCAAGGTGTTTGTTGACGAGGGCGTAACGATGAAACGCATGAGACCTGCTCCGCAGGGTCGCGGATATCGCATCCGCAAGCGTTCTAACCACGTTACTTTGTTTGTTGACGCCAAAACTAACGACGAAAAATAATAGAAATGGGACAGAAAGTTAATCCGATAAGCAACCGTTTGGGTATTATCCGTGGTTGGGATTCTAATTGGTTTGGTGGAAAGAACTTCGGCGACAACATCGTTGAGGACATGCGGATACGTAAGTATCTTAACGAGCGTCTGGCCAAGGCCAACGTATCGCGCATCGTCATCGAACGTACGTTGAAGCTTGTTACCATCACCATTTGCACAGCCCGCCCCGGCATCGTCATTGGTAAAGGAGGACAAGACGTTGACAAGCTCAAGGAAGAGCTCAAGAAACTTTATAAGAAGGATATCCAGATCAACATCTTCGAGGTGAAGAGGCCTGATCTAGACGCCACAATCGTTGCGAACAACATCGCTCGCCAGGTGGAGGGTAAGATAGCTTACCGCCGTGCCATCAAGATGGCTGTTCAAAACACGATGCGCGCTGGTGCCGAGGGTATCAAAGTTCAAATCACAGGACGTCTCAACGGTGCCGAAATGGCCCGTAAGGAAATGTACAAGGAAGGCCGTACGCCGCTCCACACTTTCCGCGCAGACATCGATTACTGCCAAGCAGAGGCACTGACCAAGGTTGGACTTCTGGGTATCAAGGTATGGATTTGCCGTGGAGAGGTTTACGGTGAACGTGACCTCACGCCTAACTTCACCCAGGACAAGCAGAGTGGTGGCCGTTCTAATAACGCTGGTGGCCGTCAAGGCCGCGGTAATCGCAAGAGAAACAATAACCGCTAAAAGTAAGAAGTTATTATGTTACAGCCCAAAAGAGTAAGATATAGAAGACCACAAGACGGCCGCGGCAACAAAGGCAACGCGAGCCGTGGCACGCAATTGGCTTTCGGCTCGTTCGGCATCAAGACACTTGAGGCCAAATGGATTGACAGCCGCCAGATTGAAGCTGCACGTGTGGCCGTGAACAGATACATGCAACGCGAAGGCCAGGTTTGGATTCGCATCTTCCCCGACAAACCCATCACCCGTAAGCCCGCTGACGTGCGTATGGGTAAGGGTAAGGGAGACCCCGCCGGATGGGTGGCACCCGTCACTCCCGGCCGCATCCTCTTCGAAGTGGAAGGCGTAAGTTTCGACATCGCCAAGGAGGCCTTGCGCCTCGCGGCACAGAAACTGCCCGTTAAAACCAAGTTTGTTGTTAGACGTGATTACGATAAAAACGCTTAAGATATGAAGATGAAAGAACTGAAAGAACTCGAGACCAAGGACTTGGCCGAGAAGCTGGAGAATGCTGTGGCAGCTTACGACCAGATGAAGCTCAACCATAACATCACCCCGCTTGAAAATCCATCGTCGATCAAGAGCGCTCGTCGCGACATCGCTCGCATGAAGACGGAACTTCGTCTCAGAGAACTTAACAAATAATAATGGTCCCACAGATGGAAACAAGAAATTTAAGAAAAGTAAGACAGGGTGTCGTTACGAGCAACAAGATGGATAAAACCATTGTTATCGCTTCCAAGTTCAAAGAGAAACACCCCATATATGGTAAGTTCGTTCAGAAGACGAAGAAGTACCATGCACATGACGAAAAGAACGAGGCCAACATCGGCGACACCGTTCTCATCATGGAAACCCGTCCTTTGAGCAAAACGAAGCGATGGAGATTAGTTCAAATAATTGAAAAGGCTAAGTAGAATATGATACAAGCAGAATCAAGACTTACAGTATGTGATAACAGCGGTGCGCGCGAGGCTCTTTGCATTCGCGTCTTGGGTGGTACCCGCCGCCGTTACGCAAGTGTGGGCGACGTGATTGTCGTTTCTGTCAAGAACGTCATCCCTTCAAGTGATTTGAAGAAAGGTGCGGTATCGAAAGCCCTGATTGTTCGTACGAAGAAGGAGATACGTCGTGCAGACGGTTCTTACATTCGTTTCGACGACAACGCATGCGTGTTGCTCAACAACGCTGGCGAAATCCGTGGCAGCCGTATCTTCGGCCCTGTGGCTCGCGAGCTTCGCGCCGTTAACATGAAGGTGGTTTCTTTGGCCCCTGAGGTTCTTTAATTTATTATAAACAGAAAGTAATGAGTAAGTTACATATTAGAAAAGGTGACGAGGTTATCGTTCTGGCCGGCGACGACAAAGGCCGGAAGGGTAAGGTGCTCAAAGTCTTGGTGGCCAAACAACGCGCCCTTGTCGAAGGGGTGAACATGGTGTCCAAGAGCATGAAGCCTTCTGCAAAGAACCCCCAAGGTGGTATCGTTAAGCAGGAAGCACCCATCCACGTCTCGAATTTGAGTTTGATTGACCCTAAGAGTGGCAAGGCTACTCGCATCGGAATGAAGATAACCGACGACGGCAAGAAAGTACGTGTCGCCAAGAAAAGTGGGGAGGTGATTAAATAATGAATACAGCACAATTAAAGAAGGTATATGCCGAAACGATTGCTCCGGCATTGCAAAAGCAGTTCAACTATTCATCTTCCATGCAGGTGCCTGTCTTGAAGAAAATCGTCATCAACCAAGGGTTGGGCGACGCCACGCAAGACAAGAAGATCATTGAGGTGGCCATCAACGAGATTACGGCCATCACCGGCCAAAAGGCTGTTGCTACGTATTCGAAGAAAGACATCGCCAACTTCAAGCTTCGTAAGAAGATGCCCATCGGTGTGATGGTTACGCTTCGCCGCGAGAGGATGTATGAGTTCCTCGAGAAGCTCATCCGCGTTTCGTTGCCCCGTATCCGCGACTTCAAGGGTATCGAGAGCAAGTTCGACGGCCGTGGCAACTATACGCTGGGTATTGCCGAACAGATTATCTTCCCCGAAATCAACATCGACGGCATCGACCGCATCCAAGGTATGAACATCACGTTCGTTACGACGGCAAACACCGACGAAGAGGGATATGCTTTGTTGAAGGCTTTCGGCCTTCCTTTCAAGAACGCTAAAAACGATTAAGCAATATGGCAAAAGAATCAATGAAAGCCCGCGAGGTGAAACGTGCCAAGCTCGTTGCCCGTTATGCCGAGAAGCGTGCTGCTCTGAAAAAGATTATCGCTACTTCTGAGGATTACGCCGAAGCTTACGAGGCCGCTCGCAAGTTGCAGTCCATCCCCAAGAATGCCAACCCCATCCGCTTGCACAACCGCTGCAAGATCACTGGCCGCCCCAAAGGCTACATCCGCCAGTTCGGTCTGTCGCGTATACAGTTCCGCGAGATGGCATCGGCCGGACTTATCCCCGGTG
>CAJPTO010000100.1 GCA_905373605.1 uncultured Prevotella sp. | reverse complement strand
GGTTTGGGACGAAGTGGTGGCTCAATGTCTGGAAAAAGGATTGCACGGAGCCGAAAACCTGTCGCTCATCCCTGGCGAAGTGGGTGCTACGGCCGTGCAAAACATCGGCGCGTATGGAGCGGAAGTGAAGGACTTGATAACGAAGGTTGAGGCTGTTGAAATGGAAACAGGCCGCATTGTATCGTTCTCTAATGCCCAATGTGAATATGCCTATCGCCAAAGTCGCTTCAAGCGCGACTGGAAGGACCGCTATTTTATCACCCATGTCACCTATCGCCTTTCGCGAACCTTTGCTCCGCATCTGGACTATGGCAACATCAAGGCTGCTTTGGCCGAGAAAGGCATAGACAATCCCACACCAGCTGAACTGCGACAAGCCATCATCGACATACGGAATGCCAAGTTGCCCGACCCGAAAGTGGAGGGAAATGCCGGCAGTTTCTTTATGAACCCTATCGTGAACTGGAGCAAATTCGAGGCTTTGCAAGCCCTTTATCCCGACATGCCGCATTATATTGTTGATGCCGAACGGGTGAAAATCCCTGCCGGCTGGATGATAGAGCAATGTGGATGGAAAGGAAAAGCCCTGGGAAAAGCAGGCGTTCACCCCAAGCAAGCGTTGGTGTTGGTGAATAAAGGTGGGGCAACGGGCAACGATGTGTTGGCCCTTTGCCATAGAATACAAGGTGATGTGAAGGCGAAGTTTGGCATAGACATCTATCCGGAGGTTAACATAAGATGAAATTCACGCTTTTAGGAACAGGCACTTCGAATGGCGTTCCCGTGTTGGGATGCGATTGTGAGGTGTGCCGAAGCCACAATCCCAAAGACAAACGCATGCGTTGTGCGCTGCTGGTGGAAAGCAATGAGAGCCGCGTTCTCGTAGATTGCGGCCCCGACATCCGCATGCAGCTGATGCCGCAATCCTTTCGGCGCATCGATGGCGTGCTTTTAACCCACATACATTACGACCATGTGGGCGGCATCGACGACCTTCGCCCATATTGTCGCTTTGGCGACATCCACCTTTATGGCAATGTCGACACCGTAAGGGAGCTGAAGCACAACATGCCATATTGCTTTTCGGACGACCCTTACCCTGGCGTTCCCTTGCTCAAACTGCATGCCATAGAGCCGCATCAGCCTTTAACGTTCGGCGACATCAGTGTGATGCCACTCGAAGTGCTGCACGGGCAGATGCCCATCATGGCCTATCGATTTGGCCCTTTAGCCTACATCACGGACATGAAAACCATCAATGAAAGCGAATTGCTGTATCTGCAAGGCGTGGAAGTGTTGGTGATTAACGCCTTGCGCTTTGAAAAAGAACACCATTCCCACCAATTGGTGGGCGAAGCCATAGCCTTTTCGCAACGCATTGGCGCAAGGCGAACAATATTAACCCACCTTACCCACCAGATTGGCTTGCACGAAAAGGCCAACAAAAGGTTACCCGTGGGCGTGGAGTTTGGATATGATGGAATGCAGGTCGAGCTTTAAACCCGACCCACATTTACCATTTAAGTCTGAAAAGCGGCTTTCCGCTGAACTTTCGGTATAGTTTCCACCCCAACACAAGGGCGTCTACGATGCCTGCTCCCATGTGCACCATGTCGGTAAAGCGTTTAGTGGGCATGGCATTCGCTTGTTCACTGGTGTGAAAGAGCCTATCCCACAGCACCTTAATCTTGTCTTCCTCTTCGTCGATTTGCTTTTTCAGCGTTTCTTTTCTCGCCCTGATTTGTGTTAGCGAGGTGTACGAAGGCGATTGTATCATTTCGTTTTCCATACCCTAATCCATTAAGATGCTAGCTAAAATTTTCACTACGGGCTTCTCAATCCATTGTTTCCTGAAAACGAAGATGAGCAAGAAGAGGGCCAAGTAGAAGGCGGCCACCACGCAGAAGCTGCCCGCCATGCCCAGTTTTGGCGACATGGCATAAGCGGCAGCAAACGAGCCAAAGATGACAATCGTGAGTATCGATGCCGTGATGATTGCCGCCACGGTGACAACGGTGATGAGGCGCACCACCTTTTCGATTACATCGAGCTTCACATATTCTTTTTGAAGCCCGATGTAATCTTTGAGCACCTCGATGAGCTGCCCGATGGTTTCCACGTTGTTGTCTGTCGAAAACATGGCCATGTTATTCTACCACCGATTCTGGAACGGCGTCCTTGATGTCGTCAACAAGGTCGTCTACCTGCTTGCGGCTCAACTTGAGGTTGTGTTTCTTGCAGAATTCGTCCACTGCGTCAGAGATTTTGCAACGTGTGTCCGCTCCCTTTTCAGGAGCACAAAGCAACCCTAGGGCTGCACCAGCGATGGCGCCACCTAAGAATGCGCCAATGTAACCTAATGCTTTCATACCTTTTTTAATTTTTAGTGGTTATTGTTTATAGTAATAATGTTATTGATAGCTCTTGTCAAGGCAACAAGCCTCATGGCATTCAATGTTGAAGCAAATGTAGTAAAAAAATGACAAAGCTCAAAATCTTTGTGTCATTATTTATGTTAAAAAGCGTGTATGCTACTCAATTAACAAACTTTATGCGAGCTTATCTCGTGTTTTAGTTATATATTTTGTAATTTCGCCCATCATAAAGTGACTGTAAGTTTAATTCAAATAGGATAGAAGATGAAGAAAAGTATGATTTTATGTGCCGGCTTGTGTGCTGCATTGACATTGTCGAGCTGCGGGTCGAGCAAGGAAAGTGCCTACAAAAAGGCCTACGAAAAGGCTAAAGCGCAAGAGCAAGGCCAGTCTTCAGACGACATGCAAGGGGCTGCACCCATCGTTTCGCCCGTTGAACAATCGCCTGCAACACAAGTGACAATGGAAGAAAGCGTTGAAAACGCAACAGTTAGGCAAGAAAGTGTCACGGTAGTGAGTGGCACCGGCCTCAACGAATACAGCGTTGTGGTTGGCTCGTTCTCGTTGAAGAGCAACGCAGAAGGCCTGTACAACAAGTTGAAGAGCGAAGGACACGATGCACGCCTGGCTTTCAATGCCGACCGCGGAATGTATCGCGTGGTGGCTGCTTCGTTCGCATCTAAGGCCGATGCCGTTGGGTCGAGAAACGAGTTCCGTGCAACTTATCCCGACGCGTGGTTGCTTTACAAAAAGTAACACCACCGTGGCCAGGATATTATCCGTAGACTACGGAAAGAAAAGAACGGGTATCGCTGTTACCGACCCGCTGCAGATTATCTGCAACGGGTTGGTAACAGTTTCTTCGTCTACATTAGTCGACTTCCTTCTTGGCTATATACAAAAAGAGGAAGTGGAACTCATCGTTGTGGGCGAACCAAAACAAACTAACGGGCAGCCCAGCGAAAACCTTGAACGCGTGAAGCAGTTTGTGGCGAAGTGGAAAAGGGCTTGCCCTGCTATCCCCGTCGTTTTCTACGACGAGCGCTTCACTTCTGTCTTGGCGCATCGGGCCATGATAGACGGAGGCTTAAAGAAAAAAGCCAGACAAGACAAGGCGTTGGTCGATGAGATTAGCGCCACAATCATTCTGCAAAGTTATCTAGAATCAAAAAGAAAATGACATTACCCATATACATATACGGACAACCAGTGCTGCGAAAAGTGGCACAAGACATCCCAACAGACTATCCCAACTTGAAAGAACTAATCCAAAACATGTACGAAACAATGGAGGCCAGCGATGGCATCGGCCTTGCCGCACCGCAAATTGGCTTGGACATTCGCCTGCTGGTGGTGGACCTCGATGTGCTTTCGGAAACTTATCCCGAATACAAGGGCTACAGAAGGGCTTTCATCAACCCCCACATCGTGGAGATTGACGAGCAGTCGCCAACCGAAAACCTCGAAGAGGGATGCCTCTCGCTGCCGGGAATACACGAAAAAGTGACCCGCCACACGCGCATTCGCATGCAATATGTCGACGAAGAACTGCAACCACACGACGAATGGTTTGAAGGATACCTTTCGCGTGTGCTGCAACACGAGGTGGATCATCTGGATGGTATTCTCTTCGTAGACCATCTCTCGCCGTTCCGCAAGCAGTTGATAAAGAATAAGCTCAAAGCCTTGCTGCAAGGAAAGTTCCGTTGTGGCTACCGCACAAAGCTTGCAACACGCTAGCACATGGCCAATCAACGCACCTGTACAAGGTGCGACTAGAAAACACGTTATGCGTGGAAAGCGGAAAGCGCATTCTTCCGACTTCTGATACATCGCCAACAGAATTACACCAGAATTTATCCCAAACATTGCATGAAAAGAAAAGTTGCACTTGTTTTGTTCGCCCTTCTAGCATTGACTGCCCGTGCGCAGTTCAACTTAGACAGGCTGATGACGAGCGGACAGATAGCCCTCCACTACGAGGACTATGTGCTTTCCATGCAATATTTCAACCAAATCATCTCGCTCCGGCCTTATCTTTACCAACCTTGGCAATATCGTGCAATAGCCAAATATTACCTTGACGACTATGTTGGGGCAGAAGAAGATGCGAGCGAAGCCGTGAAACTGAACCCCTATGTCGAGGACATTTACGACCTGAGAGCAATATCGCGCATCAGGCAAGGCAAGTATAAGGATGCCATTACCGACTACAACCGGGCCATTAAGCTCAACCCACGAAGCCGAAACTATTGGTACAACCGAGCCGCGTGCCGAATGAACGAAAAGGATTATGCAGGGGCACACCACGACATCGACACCATTGTTGCCCGTTGGGCCGACTATGCCAACGCCTACACCCTTAACGCCGAGGTGTACTTGCACGAGAAAGATACCCTTAAGGCAGCAGAATGGCTGGACAAGGGGCTGAAGCTAGACAGCTACGACGCCAACCTGTGGACCATGAGGGCTTACATCAGCCTCTCCAGAAAGCAGTGGCGCGAGGCAGATGAGTTCTTAGGAAAGGCCATTCACCTGAAGCCTAAGAACGTTGACAATTATCTTAACCGCGCCATTGCACGCGTAAACCTCAACAACTTGCGTGGGGCAATGGCCGATTACGACCTTGCACTGGAGCTAGACCCCAACAATTTCCTTGGCCATTACAACCGCGGACTGCTTCGTTTGCAGCTCGGCGATGACAACAGGGCCATTGCCGACTTCGATTTCATCATCAAGATGGAACCAAAAAACTTCATGGCGGTGTTCAATCGAGGCATCTTGCACGAGAAAACCGGCAACATTCGGGCTGCCATCGACGACTATTCGACGGTGATTAAGCAGTTCCCCAACTTCTGGATAGGCCTTTCTTATCGCGCACGTTGCTATCGCAGGCTGGGTATGACGGCCAAAGCCGAACTCGATGAGTTTAAGATATTCAAGGCACAGATGGACAAACGCCTCGGTGTGCAGGCACGTTGGAGCCGCGCCAAGCTGAAAGAGGTGCGCAAACGAAGTGAGATAAACATGGACAAGTATAACCAAATGGTGGTGAGCGACGAGAACGAAGTGACGCATGAATACCAAAGCCGTTACCGCGGACGCGTGCAAGACAATGCCGCTAGTAACAACATCATGCCCATGTTCCACCTCTCGCTTGTGCCGTATGCCAACGGAATACGTTCATATCAGGCTTTCGACCGTGACGTGGAGCAATTTAACCGTGTGGCAAAACCCATAGCCCCCTTGTATGTGGCATGTGGAAACGAACAGTTGGACGAAGCTCGCTCCAAGCATTTCTTTGCCGTTACCGAGAGATTGTCGCAAAAAATAGGTGCAAACAGCAAGGAAGCCGACTTGCCTGCCTTGCTCTTGCAGCGCGCAGTGGCCTATAGCACACTCCAAAACTTCGATGCTGCACTGGCCGACCTCACAACGCTGCTCGCCATCGACAGCACTTCGGCCTTGGCTTATTGGCACCGTGCCGTGTGCCAACTGGCCATGAGCGGCTTCAAGGCATCCAATGGCGCCGATGTTAAGCTGCAAGAAGCAGGCGCATTGGCCGACCTTAACACCGCCATCAGCATGCAGTCGCAAAACGCCTACTTGTTTTATTGCCGTGCAAACTTGTATTATAGCCAAGGAAACAACGATAAGGCCATTGCCGATTATGCGGCTGCCATAAAGCTCGACCCACGTTTTGCCGAGGCTTATTTCAATCGCGGACTGGCATACATCGCTCGTGGCGACCGCGCACAAGGCATAAAAGACCTCAGCAAAGCCGGCGAAATGGGCCTCTATTCGGCATACAACATCATCAAGAAAAACAGTGCTTCGGCAGCTAACAAGCAGTAAAGGTACGCGCATGGATGGCATTTTGTCGCAGCGTTGTTGGCCAAACCTTTACGAAACGACGACTTTTTACATGCAATAACACCCCACCTACAAGCAATATACGCAAGGGACAAGTCCCTTGTAGACGACTTTTACATGCAATAACACCCCACCTACAGGGTTTGCTTAATGCCACAGTGGGGCACGATTAACAAAACAACCCACTTTAACGCGAGGCAATATATGGCTTGTGTTAAAGTGGGTTATTTATGTTATGGGTGCTTGCCTATGCGTTAGCGTTCTTTTTTCCTAATCGATGGGGGCATAGTTGTTCAATGATAGTCAAACATAATGTTATATGTAAACGGCTTTTGTCTAAACAGTATGCACCAAATGTATCGTTGGCAAGTTGTTGGATGGAAGAGAAAAAGCATTTCTTGTTGGCAAAGCTTGTAGCTATGGCCTTCCAAAGCTGTTCTCTTTTATCTTAAATGCATTCTTTTTCATTTACAAATAATCGTTTCGTCACACGCAATTCTAGCATTTTATTTAGCCATAAAGCCTGCAAAACGCACATTTTTCCTTGTTTTTCAAATGCTCTTTGGGTAAACGGCGAGCGTAAAATGATACATTTTGCATCGTTTAGCCTCTCTAGATTGTCGCCGTCGTGCTTTTTTCGAACTTGATTTTGCCTACTTTCCCACCTCTTTTCATGGTTCTCAACGCCTCTTTGTCAATCTGCAACAACGCCTTTTCCGTTCATTTCCCTGCTTTTTGATGCATTTAGCGATGCTAAGTGATAGAGATTGCAATGCTAAGTGCCGCATTTTGCATGGCTTTTTCATGCAAAAAGCACAGCTAAATGCACCACTTAGCTTGTGTTTTGAGCCTAAAGGGGGCTAAAAGCGGCAAAATGGCTTGCCAGATGTCGGCTTTCAACCCTCACTTCCTCGCAAATAACCTATGCGAGAATGAATTATTTACGGCCGAAGGGCAAATCATGGAGCGCGAGGGCAGCCATAATGTTAAAATTTGCACTGAAATTTTTACTTCTTGAGAAATGTTGCACACCAAAATACACCACATCGCAAGGGTATTCTCATTCAACACCGTTCGCAAAGGCACAGAAATGAACCTGTGAGAGCAAAGCTGATGTTGTAAAGCCTGTATCGGCGTACATGCTTATGACCATATTTTTGCACCTGGCTAAAAACTATTTCAAAGTCCATTTTGGGGGTTATGCCTTCAAAGATAGCGTGAGAACCCACGTTGTTCTCCACAGGCAATTCCTCGCACAACATTGTGTGTAACACGTACATGGGCGAGAGGGAATTGCTTTTCCGTACAGCCCTCTCTTCAAGATTGTTCACGATATATACAAAAGACCCTGATTTATAGTCAAAAGGAATTGGTTTTGGAATACACTTACACATATTGATGCATCATCAGATTCACGCAGAGACGCAGAGGACACGGAGATTAGCCCCATCACAGCTTAAAGTATAAGACGCAACGCTTAGCGAACGTGGAGGGAGGAGGGGGCATGCTCCATTTGGAAACAAAGAAAAGAAAGTTTTGTTAAGCCAAATGACTTGTTAACTTGCCAGCTCGTTAACTTGTCAACTAACAAACCAAGGTGTTTTTTCTCCGCGTTCTCTAAGCGTAGCGTCTTCTCCGTGCGCTCGTTTAAAGAAAGAACCCTGCGTACTCTGTGCCTCTGCGTGAGAATTAGACCCCAAACGTAGGTTCGCATGTAATTTCTAAAACCATTTCTTCTTGACTATAATACCAATAACTTACAGCTGATATAAACCGAAACCCATATAAAACTTTGTGTAAAATTCGTTTTTCTCCGCATATAGCGTTAACTTTGCAATATCGTTAGGAAGAAAACGCCGGCAGGTTCGCCCTGCATTTCGTGCTAAGCCGATGGTTAAGGCTCGACAAAAGGCGTTTCCGCGCGATGCTCACTTTATTAAAAGATAAGGATATGAAGAAACTGGTATTGCTTTCAATGATGCTTTTCGCATTCGTTGGGTTTGCTGTAGCACAGCAACAGGCAGAAATTAAATTTGATAAGATTACCCACAACTTTGGTAATTTCAGTGAAAATTCGCCCGTTCAAGAGTGCACGTTCACCTTTACCAATGTAGGTAAGGCTCCCCTTGTCATCAATCAGGCCGTGGCAACTTGTGGTTGTACGATTCCGTCTTATCCCAAGACACCCATTAAGCCCGGAGAGAAAGGAGAAATCAAGGTGACATACAATGGTAAGGGCAAATTCCCTGGACATTTCAAGAAGACTATCACCGTCCGAACGAACGGAGCAACTGAGATGACACGCCTCTATGTAGAGGGAGTTATGGAAGAAGCGAAGTGAAAAAGACTAAAGCGTGAAAGTTCTTCCATAAAGAAGCTCACCTCTATGCGCTAGGGCTCGTTAGCTTGCCACCCGTTAACTTGTCACCCCGTCCATCCAAATAAAAGGTGTTTAAAGCGCGGCTTTAAGCACCTTTTTTGTAACTTTGCACCATTATGCAACTCGAAATACTATCACAGTCCGATTCTAATACCTTGAACGGATTGATACAGACGGCTCAAAACATCGTTGTTTGCTGCCATAAGTCGCCCGACGGAGATGCCATAGGCTCTTCGTTGGCATGGGCCGACTATCTTCGGCAAGTGGGTAAAGAACCGCTTATCATCGTACCCGATGCCTTTCCCGACTTTCTTCGCTGGCTTCCAGGCACCGAAAAGGTGATGCGTTACGACAAGCACGCCGCCATTTGCAATGCCCGTTTGGCCGAAGCCGACCTTATTTTCTGCCTCGACTTCAACGCCACCAACCGCGTTGACGACATGCAGCATGCCTTGGAGGCGGCCACTGCCCAACGAGTTGTGTTCGACCATCACCTCAATCCCCAAATGGATGCGCAACTCATGGTGTCGTTGCCGCAGATGAGCAGCACTTGTGAAATCATTTTCCGCGTTGTTTGGCAGCTTGGCGGGTTCGATTTGTTCAGTCGGCAGGCCGCCATTGCCGTCTATTGCGGCATGATGACCGACACAGGCGGATTCACTTACAATTCGACACGCCCCGAGATTTATGTCATCATCGGCCACTTGCTCACCAAGGGGTTCGACAAAGACAAGGTTTATCGCAACGTTTATAACAACTACAGCTCTTGGGCCATTCGTTTTAGGGGGTATCTGATGAGCCAAAAGCTCAACGTACTTAACGACCTTAACGCATCTTACTTTTGCGTTACACGCCAAGACATGAAAAACTTCCACTTTGTCAAGGGTGATGCCGAGGGGCTGGTGAACGAACCTTTGCGCATCAAAGGCCAAAAACTGGTTATTTCTCTGCGTGAAGACACCGACAAAGACAACCTCGTGCTTGTGAGTTTGCGCTCGGTAGACGACTTCCCATGCAACGAAATGGCCGAACGCTTCTTCAATGGCGGCGGACATCTCAATGCCAGTGGCGGCAAGCTGTTCTGCTCGATGGACGAAGCCGAACGCATTGTGCGCGATGCCATCATGGCATACGCCGACCGCTTGCGGGCTTAAGCATGAGCAAAGCACCCTTTGTTGCGCAACAGAAAACAAATAGGATGGCTAAACGCCCCTTACCAATGCACATTTCGGACGGCCGAAGATGTGTAAAAAACCAAAAATACACAACGATAACTCCGCAAAACGTAATATTTTTATTATCTTTGCAGCATGTGTACAGCGTTTTGTGCCAAGCCTGGTGAATAAAGGGCTGGTGCTATGCGTGTTCACTGTTTCAACATACATAAAACTTAAACGACGAATGAAGAAATTGCTCTTTCCCCTGCTCCTCTTGGTGGGGGCACTCTCGTGGCAATCGTGCAGTAATTACGAAACTTACGCTGACCAAGTGGAGGCAGAACGAAGCGCCATCAACAATTACAT
>CAJPTO010000099.1 GCA_905373605.1 uncultured Prevotella sp. | reverse complement strand
CATGCGCTCTACCATCTGCACGCAGCCGAGTGGCAAAAGGCCATACCTTACCTGCAAAAGGTTATCAAACACGAGATGCGCCGCAAGCAAAGGGCGCGACAATGGTTTCTCTTGGGACAACTGCAACGCCTTGTGGGCAAGCACGATGCTGCCTATAAGGCCTTCAAAAAGGCGGCATCGATGCACGCCTCGTACGAACTAGACTTCAATGCGCGCATCGCCCAAACCGAGGTTTTGGCGCAAGGACAGGCCAAGAAGATGATTGCCAAGCTGCGCCGAATGGCCACTAATGACAACAACCGCGAATATCTGGACCAGGTGTTCTATGCCATCGGCAACATATATCTTGCACAACGAGATACCGCTAATGCCATCGCTGCCTACGAAAACGGGGCAAAACGTGCCACGCGAAACGGCATCGAGAAGGGGGTGTTGATGCGCAAGCTGGGCGACATCTATTGGCAGAAACAGCGTTTCCCGGACGCACGCCGCTGCTACAACGAGGCCTTGGGACTGCTAGATAAGGACAGGGCAGACTATGAGGAGCTTTCGCAGCGGTCGAAAATGCTCGACGAACTGGTGCCACACGTTGAAACCGTGTTGCTACAAGACTCGCTTCAGCTGCTGGCCACCATGCCCGAGGAGCAACGCAACGCCGCCATCGACCGCGTGATAGCAGCATTGAAGAAGAAAGAAAAAGAAGAACGCGACGCACAAGACGAAGAAACGGCACGCAGAACCATCGCACGCAACAGTGCTTCGGGCTTACCTACGACACAAACACCGACGCTACGCATGCAACAAGGCGGCGGATGGTATTTCTATAACCCCATCGCCGTGAGCCAAGGTAAAGCGGCTTTCGAACGACAATGGGGAAAACGCGACAACGTGGACAACTGGCAACGGCTGAACAAGGCCGCTGTGGCTCTGAACACACCCACAGACGAACCTACAGAAGCACAACGCGACTCGATAATGGCAGAGGAAGCACGCCGCGACTCTATTCAACAGGCCATGCAAACGGCTGCCAACGACCCGCACAAACGAGAGTTCTACATGGCGCAAATTCCTTTCACACCCGAACAAAAGCAGGCTAGCGACCAGCTTCTTACCGAGGGGTTGTTCCATTCGGGCGTTATCTTCAAAGACAAACTCGACCTGCTCACACCCTCCGAAAAGGCACTCCGCCGTCTTACAGACAGCTATCCGCAGTTCGAAAAGATGCCCGAGGTGTACTATCACCTCTTTCTTCTCTACATGAGAAAAGGCGAAAAGGCCACCGCACAACGCTATGCGGAACTGCTCAAACAGCAATATCCCAAGCACGAACTTACCGAACTGATTACCGACCCCTACTACTTCGCCAACGCACAACGCGGCGAACACATCGAAGACTCGCTCTATGCCGAAACCTACAACGCTTTCAAAGCCGAACACTATGGCGTTGTGGCGCGCAATGCAAAGGCATCGGCCACAAAGTTTAAGCATGGAGCCAACCGCGATAAGTTTATCTTCGTTGAGGCTTTGGCCATGCTTCACGGTGGAAACATCGAGGGGTGCCTGGCTGGTTTGCAAACGCTGGTTGAACAATTCCCACAAAGCGAGCTAAGCAAAATGGCCGCCATGATTGTCAATGGCATTAAGGCAGGCAGGCAAGTGCAGGCTGGTGGGTTCGACCTGAACAATGTTTGGCAACGCCGAACGGCCGCTACAAACGCCGCCGACAGCCTTAATGGCAAGCAGTTCAGCAACGACCGCAACGCCAACTTCCTCTTCGTGATGGCCTATCAGCCCGACTCCGTTGAAGAAAACCAGCTGCTCTTCGCACTCGCCAAATACAATTTCACCAATTATCTGGTGCGAAACTTCGAGATACGAACCGAAACCGACAACGGACTTAGACTGATGACGGTGAGCGGTTTCCGCAATTTCGACGAGGCTTTGCAGTATGCACACGAGCTGCACCGGCAAACGGGCATCACAAAGAGGCTGCGCAACGGCCGCTCGCTCGTAATCAGCGAAGACAACATGCGCCTGCTTGGAAGGGAACTTAGCTTCGACGACTACGACAAATTCTACAACCAGCACTTCGCTCCGCTCAAAGTAAGCACGTTCCGCCTGCTTAACGAGCCGGCCGAAATCGTGCAACCCGAGGTTCCCTTGCGCCTGCCAACCATCGAAGAGATAGACCGCGCTTTGGACAACGACTTCACTTTGCCGCTAGATAACAAGGCAAACGAAGCCGCAGACGACACTTACCCCATCGATGAGCCAGAAAAAGGCGCAAAAGGCAACACCTCGACTAACCAAAAGACCGATGATGACACGGTGATTGAAGCTCCACAGCAACCCACAAGGCAAACAGACGACGGCACAATCGTGATTGAAGACGACGCCCCAAAGCCCACAAAGGCCACAACAAACAACACGAAGACTCAACAAAAGCCACAACAGACCACAACAACAAAAGCCAAAACATCACAAACACAAACGCAACAAAAGGGGAAAACGCCTGTAAAGGCAGAGCAGAAACCCTCAAAACAACCAACAAAGAAAGAGAAGAAAGAAGACACGGGCATAGATTTTAAAGACGACCTGGGTAAAAAGGGCCGCACGCCCGAAACCAAAAAGAAGCCCGCCGCTAAGCAAGACAGCACTAAAACGCCTGCCAAGCCCAAACGGAAAGAGATAGACCCGGACGATGAATATTATGACTTAGAAGGATTTTAAGCAATGAACAATGGACTGATTTTATGGGCCGACGATGAGATTGAACTGCTCAAAGCCCACATTATATTTCTGGAAAAGAAGGGATACGAGGTTGTTACTGTTAGTAATGGCATGGATGCGCTCGACCAATGCGAGCAACGTAACTTCGATCTTATCATGCTCGATGAGATGATGCCGGGCCTTTCGGGCCTAGAAACGCTGCAACGCATCAAGGAAATTCAGCCTGCTACGCCTGTGGTGATGTGCACCAAGAGCGAGGAAGAGAACATCATGGAACAGGCCATCGGCTCGAAAATTGCCGATTATCTCATCAAACCCGTCAACCCCAGTCAGATTTTGCTCACCCTAAAGAAGAACATCCACCAAAAGGAAATTGTATCTGAGGTGACGCAAACGGGCTACCAACAAAACTTCCAGG
Organism: uncultured Prevotella sp.; assembly: GCA_905373605.1. GTDB lineage: Bacteria > Bacteroidota > Bacteroidia > Bacteroidales > Bacteroidaceae > Prevotella. The sequence goes on along the minus strand of CAJPTO010000099.1, from coordinate 7,288 downwards.
ACATCTCGATGCAGATAATGGACTGCAAAACGCTTGACGACTGGCGCAAAGTGTACCGCCGACTGGTGCACTGGGAACTGGAATTGAGCAACACGGGCAGCAGCATGGCCGACATACTGGTGACGCAAAAAGAAGAAGCCAACAACGGGTTTGCCAAATACGTTAAGGCAAACTACATGAACTGGGTGGCCGAAGGTGCATCAACGGCCAATGGAAGACCCGTGATGAGCCCCGACCTCTTTAAGCATTCCGTCTTCCCTTTGCTCGACAAAGGCGAGAAAGTGTTCCTCATCGTGCTAGACAATTTCCGCTACGACCAGTGGAAAATGCTAGAAAACGAGATTGGCGACCTCTTCGACATCGACGAAGACATGTACATTACCATCCTTCCCACCGCCACGCAATATGCACGCAACGCCATCTTCAGCGGACTTATGCCTTATAAGATAGCGCAAATGTTCCCAGACCTTTGGGTTGACGAAGACGAAGAGGAGGGCAAAAACCTGAACGAAGACTTGCTGATAAAAACGCAAATAGAGCGTTACCGCCGCCGCGACACGTTCAGTTACACAAAAGTAAACTCGTCGGCTGACGCCGAAAAATTGCTTGAGCAATTCTCGAAGCTGGGCCAAAACGACCTCAACGTGATGGTGTTCAACTTCATTGACATGCTTTCGCACGCCAGAACGGAGTCGCGAATGGTGCGCGAACTGGCCAACAACGAGTCGGCCTACCGCTCCATCACGCTCAGTTGGTTCCGCCATTCCATACTCGCCGACCTCTTCAAGCGGCTATCGCAGAGCGATTTCACCGTTGTCCTCACCACCGACCACGGCTCAATTCGCACCGCCAAGCCCATAAAAATCATCGGGGACCGTAACACCAATACGAACCTTCGCTATAAGTTGGGCAAGAACCTCAACTATAATTCCAAGGAAGTGTTTACCATCAAAGAGCCGCACAAGGCGCAACTGCCCTCGCCAAACATCAGTACCAGCTACGTGTTTGCCACGGGCAATAGCTTCTTTGCCTATCCCAACAATTACAATTATTACGTGTCGTACTACAAAGACACGTTCCAACATGGGGGTATCAGCATGGAAGAGATGCTCGTTCCGCTGGTAACGATGAGGCGAAGACGATAAAAGGCTTCTGAGATTTTGAGGTTTTAAGGTTATGAGGTTATATGTTTATGAGTATTTGAGTTTTTAAGGTTATGAGGTTTTGAGTTTATATGTTTATAAGTATTTGAGTTTATGAGGTTATATGTTGTTGAGAGAAGCATAGACAAAACGTTGTCGACCCGTTAGTTTGTCAATTCAACAGCTCATTAACTTGTCAACTAATGAACTTGTCAACTGGTTAACTCGTCAACTTGTCAACTGGTTAACTCGTCAACTCGTCAACTGGTTAACTCGTCAACTCGTTAACTTGTCAACTCGTCAACTGGTCAGCTTGTTAACTTGTTAACTCGTCAACTGGTTAACTTGTCAACTCGTCAACTGGTTAACTCGTCAACTAATAAAACTTGTCAACTAAAAATAGGAACATAAGATGACACTTACAATCACATCATTGGCCGAGATACACAACGTGGCCAAACAATTCATCGACAATATAGGCACGGGAAAGGTATTCGCTTTCTACGGAAAGATGGGCTCGGGGAAAACAACTTTCATCAAAGCCATCTGCGAAGAGCTGGGCGTAACCGACGTTATCACCTCGCCAACCTTCGCCATCGTAAACGAATATCACAGCGAACACTCGCCCAAACCCATCTTCCACTTCGACTTCTACCGCATAAAGAAACTCGAAGAGGTGTACGACATGGGCTACGAAGACTACTTTTACAGCGGCTCGCTCTGCTTCTTGGAGTGGCCCGAACTCATCGAAGAGATTTTACCTGCCGACGTTGTGAAGGTAAAAATCGAAGAACAAACCGACGGAAGCCGCACAGTAACGTTCTAAACAGCACAAAAAAGCATTTTATTGTCTAACAAAACTGTTGGCAGGACACTGCTGGTGGAATGATACGACATTTGCATAACATGGTGTTTATCATTCCTCACGCGGAGGGAAAGGAGAACGAGGGGGCACAAACGGCCTTGGACAGGCAGAGAACAACGCTAAACTTTGATGCGACAAAGCATGTTGTTCTCGCCTATTCACCGAAAAGGGAACTAGATTTTAAGGCAACGCCCTCCACGTTCTCGCACTGTAGTTTTCCAATCCATTCTACCCTCTCACGCACCACAGCGTTGTATTTCTCCTAACCAACCAACCAACCAAATCTCTTTGGCAGGAAGAAGTGCACCACAAGCACAGCTTGTGCAGACTATCTTTTTACGACACAACACAACAATTGCAAAAAGGCGGGTCGCAGACAGCTGTTGCAGACCCGCCTTTGCAGCTACCTCAATCGAGGAATGCTATCGTCAAATTCTTCTTCAACATATAGTTCCTCGTCGAAAGTGTCGCCTTGCTTCGCTCCAGGCTCGTTAGCCTGAAACGAGCCTGCGGCCAAATGCGTATTGATAGCCATCTGCAGCATCAGCACGCGCGGCACAATGTATTTCTTTTTTCTCATCTCGGTATCGTGTTTAGTTAACAATCATCTTCTTGCCGTTCACCAAGTATACGCCCGGTGCGAGGTAGAACGTTCGCGTTTCGCCAGCCTTTAACATGGTTCGTGTTACACATTGTCCCGAAACCGTGTAGACATTAAGCTGCACACCCTTTTTGGCTTCGGCTACTATTTGCCCTGCGCCAACAGTAACTTTTAGTGCAATCTGTTCTTGAACGGCATCAATGTCGGTTAGCGTTCCCTCATCATCACCATCAAAGTTGATGTCGAAGGAATTGAAAACCTTAGACAAGAGCGGTCCTGGATTTTCGAAATGGAACACCGAGCGGAAGGGGAAGAGGAACAGCTTTTCGGTTTTAAGGTTCTTGAAAGCCACGAATCTGTTGAGCGAGAAGTAGAACACCATCTCGTTTCCCGTTTTGTCTATCACGCGTCCAGCGTAGGTGTAGTAGCTCTTTAGCGGCAGCTGTTGTCCATTAAGCTTGCACTGCACGCTATATCCTTGTGCCAATCCAGCGGGTGCAGCAGGAGATTTCTTTATGAGAGCCCCTTTCTCAGTAGCCACAAACGAGATGTTGCCATCGCCATATCCCGGTGCAATGCGCACGATGTAAGGCATGTTGGCTTCGCTTTTGTTAACGCCAGTAATCGTCTTTAGCTTAGCCGTCACCTCATAGTCGGCTCCTTCATGCTTTGGTGCCGACGAACAGACGAGCGAATTGTCTTTCATCTTAGCCAGATAGAAGTGCGATTGCGGCCCTTCTGCATTGCTGTGCATGCCATTCCCATCGAGAGAGAGTCCGTAGGGCAGCACCAATGTGGCGTAGTCAACGCGCCCTTTGCCTTGCACTGTCACCTCTCGCGTGTAGGTGGCGTAGCGTTCAGGCCTAAGCTGGATGTCGTATGGCGCGTAGAACGGCAGCTTGTCAGTCAGCGTTATGTTGGTATACCCGTCAAACCCCTTGCCATCAGTGCGCTGTAATGCCGTATGGCTCACACTCGCTAATTTCTCTGCCCGATAAGGTAAATATATAAGCGCATTTTTGGCAAGCTTACTTCTCAAGTCTTCCAGTATGGGTTTCAGCTGCTGGTCGTGTTTCTTGGGGATGATGTCGAACAGCTTTGAGTTGTCAACAAACAGCACGTCGCCAAGGCTCTTAGGCACATTGGGGTCCGTTCCGTTAGCAATCGATTGCTGCATCACGTCCACAATCTGGTTGAGCGTGAGGTATCCAAACTCACTTGTAGCCCCTTGCTGGTGCTTGTTGCCTTCAAATCCCGACTTGGTTGTTTGTATCTCGGCACCCACAAGCGGCTTAGACATGTAGTGTTTGTTTGCCGCATCCTTATAGAACATCGGCTTGTTGTACAGCGGTATCCACTTCACCTTGGCCTCATAGTTGGTGATTTCCAGCTTTATCACCGTGTGGTAATAGGCAAAAGCCCTGTGTTGCTCTTGCGTTGTGGGCGCGATGTTGTATCTTGTTTCATCAGTGGTGTAGAGATACATCGTCTTTGTTTCCTTGTCTTGCAGCAACGTGTTCTCAGGAGCAAACTTACCTTTCTCCTTTTTCTTGGTAATATGTCCGTTGATGTCTTCCACCACCTCTCCCGTCATCTGCGTATAAGCGCTCATGGTGAATGGCCTTTCGGTGAAGTATGCGGATGTCGGTGTGCTTTGTGTGTTCGACAAGTCGCCAGCATTGTTGAAGGGGAAAGCGATATTTCCCGCCAAGTTCACGGCTATTTTCTTGTTGTAGTCGTAGTTTTCAACAATGGCCTTGTTGGCATAGAGGTTGTCGTTCACCGCGTTGTAATACTCAGATGCCACAAAGCTGTATCTCGAGTTGTGCGTGCCTGGGTTGTTCAGGTAAGTGTTGTCAGCAAAATCCGACTTCAAATTCCTGAAGGTGAACTTCAGCTTTGTTTGTTCGGAGAAGCCTTTGGGCACCTTATAGACAAACTTCTCACCGCCGAGGTTGAAGTCCGTTGCCTCGAAAGTGCGCACCTGCTCGGTGTTGTACGCGCCATGACACACCACATCTACCGACTTGATGTAGGGGTTGAGTGTTTCCATTATCAGCGTGATGTTCACCAAGGCCGTGGGATCAGGTTTTTCCGAAATCTCATCTATCTTAATTTTCACGGCATCGTTGTTGTAGCCATCAATCCTGATAACCCCATTAGGTGTTTTCTCTCCCACAGTCACTTCCTTATTCTTCACGTCGTCTTCTTTCCCTGTTGGGCCATACACCTTTATTTTAAAGGGGTTCGACAGCTTTGTTTGCTCGATGGTGGCTACTTTTATTGCCGGGAACCCGTCATTTCCACTCGTGAAGTAAGCCGTTTTGCCTTTTTTCATGCGCAGAAAGAACCGATGATTGGCAACCCAGAAGTAAGGATAGCCGTTATACCACTGGTATTGTATGTGTTTGTTCTCGTCAGACAGCTTAGCTTCGGCAGCCTTTGGATTGTTTCCGTCCACCCAGTCGTGCACCAAGTATTTTGGTTTTCCATTAACGATGGTATAAACTTCATCGTTAACGGTTCTGTGCCACACAGTTTTATTGTTACTGCCCTTGCCATCTTTGTCAAGGTAGAAAGGATGTACCACGCCAGTTTTGTCGGCCTTGAAATAGAATCCCTCAGGTTTATAAGCACCTTTCTTGTAATCCACCTTTACGCCCACGATGCGATATCCCACCGGCACTTTCTTTTCGCCTGTGGCAGCCGACACTTTAGCCGTTGTTGGTGCTTCAACGAAGTACGTTCCTTTCTTCAGGGCGTACCACGTTTTGTTGTCGCTGTTGCAAACCGTAATGGTTTTCCGCCCCTTTGTGGGGTCCCACGTCAAGTTGTTGTGTCCGCCCTCCTCGTATAAGTAAACGCCAGCCGTTGTTTCATGGCTGTCTAATTGGTCGTAGCTGTAGAACGTTTTTCCATGTTTTTGGTGCGGCTTCAGTTCTCCTATGTCTGTTTTACCGAGCGGCATGTCGTTTTCCGACACGCTAACAGGTGTAGAATGGTCTAAGCTAGGTGTAAGTTCGTACTCGAAGCTGCTGTTAGCCGTGAACCACAATTCGATGCTTTCGTAACTAAAGGCAGCAAGACGGCTTACTCCCGTGTTTCCTGCGAAACAGAAGTACAAGATGTGTCCCAAGTCTGCTCCCGATCGCTCGATGGTGAATGTTTGGTTGCTGCTGCTTTTGGGGATTATCACCTTTGCGTCGTTGCGGAATGTAGGGTCCACCGCATCGTGTTGCAGCCTTATGTTCTCTTTGTCCACTTCTCCGAAAGTCCAATCTTTCGCTTTTGCGAAAGGCAGCGAAGGCAGCACGTCATTGAAGATAGCTTTCTCAGATGGCAGACTTAAGTCGTTCTTGATAACAATTTTGTATCTTGTTATTTTATAGCCCTTGGGTAGTGCTATCGACGAATAGTTAGGCTTATACCCTGTAACATGTATGAGCCGTTGTTTTCCATTTTTGGTGTAATAGAGAAAGTTACAGGAGTGATTTCCCAGCACACCAGCCTTTGTCAGTGTGGGTTCGTCAGAGCACGAGTAGGCGATGGGCAGCTGTTTGTGCTGCCACAGAGAGCCATATCCCGCCTCGAAGCCCACTTCATGGCTGTTATGGGTAAAGGCCGTGATGAGATTACCAAGCTTAGGGCTGATTGTTGCATTCTGTGCCAATAGCGGTATGCCAGTCCAAACCGCCATTAAGGCAACGATTAGCAATGACGGAAAGCAGGACAGCTTCCGTAGGGGTACATACATTTTCATAAAAGAAACCTTTAAAAGTTATGTCTTCATGATATCCTCTTCAAACGTTCTTCATGGTTTTGGCGCGTTGCGAGGTATATCCGTTTTCGTCTTACGAGTTTGATGGAGTTCACTTTGGGCTTATTTTCCACGTGTTCACTGCTCTCTAAAACTCTTCTCTGTAGTAGGCAGCATGTTATCGCTGCTTCTCGCACTGATTGACAATATCCTTTTCTTGTAATGTCTTTCAGCTTTTGCGATGTTGCTCGTTCAATTCTCTATTTAAGAAGTCTAAAATCACGTCATCTAGTAAAGATGCTACAAAGTTAGTCAAAAAATCAAAACAAACAATGAATAAATCTAGAAATAAATATTTTTATATATATTTTACAACTTTAATGAATTACAAAGCTGTTAAAACCATTGATTTATTTGTTGTGTAGGTGCTTATGAGCAACTTTCTGCAACATATGGTGTTAATGATTTGTTTCTAAAGAGTTTATAAGTTGACAAGTTGACGAGTTAAAGCGTTGACAAGTTAAAGCGATAACGGCCTAGCAAGTTGTTTAGTTATAGCCATAAGAATTTGCTTTTGGAAAACAACAGCCTTTGAGCCATGAAGCAATTGCTACCAACTTGTGGAGCGTTCACAGGCAGACGGGTACACTACAAGCATCTGGTAGCCACACTACAAGCATCTGGTAGCCGCGCTACAAGCATCTGGTAGCCACGCTACAAGAGCCTTGTAGCCACAGTACAAGCTGCATTGTATTGATGAATGCGGCACGAAACGGTAAGAACAAGGCTATCTAATCAATTCCTTTTGACTTTCATTCCAAAACCACTTCGTTTTGACTATAACCGAAAACGTTCGGCATTTCGTTAAAGGCTGGTTCTAAAAATTGCCTTTGCTGTATCTTTAGCTTTTTGCTGAGCAGATT
>CAJPTO010000098.1 GCA_905373605.1 uncultured Prevotella sp. | reverse complement strand
TCACTCCCCTCTCCCTTTGGAGAGGGGCTGGGGTGAGGCTTTTTACCTGCCACTTTGCACCACCATATCCCTCACAGCCGAGCAGAAAGGTGCATTAGCCATCAAGTCTTCGATGTTGAGGTGCATGCGATAACGCCAATAGTGGCGCGGATTGGCAGGAATGTTGATGCGTTCGGCATCAGCATCGGGCAATCGCAGGTCTTCATCGATGGCCAACCAGTCTTGAATGCTCAAGATACAAAGCATAGATGGACAGAGAAGTTGGCGAAGAACGATGTCGCGAGCCAACAAACCAGAAAGCGGATGCGGCGCAGGACCACCCTTATAGAGCATCGTGTTGTAGTATTCTTGGGTTCGTTCCCAGTTTTCGTCCCACCACTGGCGCAACGTTGGCATGTCGTGACTGCTGAACGTGTTTACCGAACGATAGGGGAATATGGAGAGATTGCCAAACCGCACACGCGGATCTTTGGGCATCGACTGCACTTCGAGCGACAGAATGCGTAGCTCGTTCATCACCCACGCCACGCAATCGGGCACCATTCCGAGGTCTTCGGCACACACCAGCATGCGTGTTGCCTCCACCAGTTTGGGCAATTTCTTCATCGCTTCGTAATACCAGAACTGGTTGTTGCGGCGATAATAGTAGTCGTTATAAATGCGGTTGAACACAGCTTTGTCTTTATCCCAAAGGGCTTCGTACACGAAATCGTACTGAACGGAGATGCGCGGATGGAACTTCGAGGGTTCTTTGCGGTCGCGAACGAAAAGCACATCGCTCACCAAGGCAAAGAGTCCGTCGCGCATCCAGCGGTCGGTATCCGCTGTTTTTCCTTCAAATGCCTGTTCTATCTTGCGCTGCGTGTCGTACTCGGGACGCAATTGCCAGATGTCATCATGCAGTGGCAGCAGGTAGGAGTCTTTCACATGCTGGGCGTTTTCGCCGAAAACGCGGTCGATAACCCAGTCGCTGATGAAGGGGCGAGTGAACTGCTCCTCGTTGAAAGGCAGCCCGTAGGCCTCTATCTCCTCGCGACTCATACCCAACGAGGGCGAGAACTGGCCCAACAAACCATCTACACACGACACGGGGATTTCCCAAATGCGGAAGAAACCCAGCACGTGGTCGATGCGATAGGCATCGAAAAACTTCGCCATGTTTTGGAAACGACGCACCCACCAAGCGCAATCATCACGCAACATCTCGTCCCAGTTGTAGGTTGGGAAGCCCCAATTCTGTCCTTTCACCGAGAAATCATCAGGCGGAGCGCCAGCTTGTCCGTTGAGGTTGAAATAATGTGGCTCTGTCCAAACGTCGCAACCATGACGGTTAACGCCAATGGGTATGTCGCCTTTAAGCACAACACCCTTGCTCCTTGCATACTCGTGTGCATGCCGCATTTGGGTATAAAGCAGGTATTGCACGAAGTAATGGAACGCCACCTCCTTATAAGCCTTGGTGGCGGGTGTGGAAAGCTGCTCGCGTTCGGCCTCATCCCACACGTTGTGGTCGGGCCATTGGGAGAAGTCGGCCGTGCCATAAAGGTCGCGAAGATGACAATATTGGGCATAAGGAACAAGCCAACGGGCTTCTTCTTCAAAGAAAAGCTTAAACGCTTCGCCCTTCATCAGCGTTTTTCCCTCTTGCTCGAACAACAACTTAAGGTAAGCCGTCTTAGCGTTGTTCACACGTTCGTAGTCTATTTGCGACAGCGCGTTAAGCTCTTGTCGCAGGGCTTCGAAAGCCATGCGGTTTTCTTCGCCCTTCAGCAACGGCAGCGCATTGAGGTCAACATATTGCGGATGCAAGGCGAAAATGCTGATACAGCTATATGGATAAGAGTCTGTCCAGGTGTGGGTTGTGGTACTGTCGTTGATGGGAAGCACCTGCAACACGCGCTGATTGGTATGCGCCACGAAGTCGATCATTGCCTTCAGGTCGCCGAAGTCGCCCACGCCGAAGCTGCGTTTGGTGCGCAACGAGAACACAGGCACGAGTGTTCCGGCAAAGCGTTCGTCCCACAATTCGAAGAAAGCTTGGTGCAAATGGTAAACACAAGCTTCGTTCTTGGCAATTTGTGGCAGCTGCAACTCGCGGTTATTTCCCGTTTCCCATAGCGGAGCCACACGACTATCGGCATCAATGGCCACGAATTTCACGGCAATCTCATCGCCCGTCAGCGCATCTAGGTTCAAATCCACAGCCCATTCGCAGTCGCTAACCTCGGTCATAGGCAGCGCACGCTCCAACGACCAGCCACCAAGCGCCATGTCGTCGCCCACGCAAACGAGGCGTTGCGTGGTTCTAAGTTGAGGTGCGCGCACCACCAATCGCAGCGTTCTTTCGTAATCAGAAGCGGCAAGGGGCTGCAAATCGCGGCGTTTAAGGCATTGGGTGAATGCCGAAGAATATTGGTAAGCGTCTTCGGGAATGGCGTTCCATTGGTCGTACACGTGGTAAGCATTTGCTTTCAGCGCACCAAGAGACAGCCTGTGGGGTTGCAATGTCCATTCTTGGCGTCTTGTCGCGCCTGCACTGTCAACGCAATAGAAATACTCCACGACGTTTTGGCAAGCTTCGGGCAACTTGTTCAGTCGACAAGTCCATCGCAATCCATCGATGGTGGCCATGCGATATTGCGTTGTCAGGCATTCGCCTTTGTCGTTGTTTGTGACAATGTTCAGCACCAATTCTTCTCCGAAGACGGTCTGGTAATCGATATTGAAATATAAATTCATAGACTGAAGGGTTAGTAAACTTGTTGTAAAGTTAGGTATTATTCGCAATAGGTTAGTGCTTAAAAGTGTAAAATGTTTATCTTTGCGATGCAAACGTTTGCGCTAACGCCGCATTTGCCCCTTGCTGCTTACCATAAATAGGACATTGACGGGCAACAAAAAACCGCAACGGGTGCAGCATCCGTCCATTGTATAACGCCAGTTCAGGATAAAATGCAACACCTTTTATGCAAAGTTTCATTGTGATGAAAGGGCTTTTATGCTACTGCCACGAGGCGGTTGACTGGTTATTCCACACCATTCGTTCGTCCACACAGCGTAAGGGTCAACTTAAGCAGTGGTTTGCCCCTGTGTTATGGCCTTCATATTATGGGTGTCTGGCATTTGCCAACCGCATGTACGGCAATTGCCAGACTCTAATATTACACGTGGCGCATGATGGTGCAGAGAGGAATTGAAGGCAGATGCATGCGTTTCTCAAGCTGGTTTCTGCACAACCTGGACGAACAAAAGGAGGTTAATGACAGCATAACGGCATTGAATAACGCTGTCACACCTATCTTATATGGTCACGCTCGGACGTAATGCAACATAAAAATGAGGTAAACAGCATCAGCAATTATGACCATGAAATTTGTCAATAGACGTAATGCAACCCCAAAACGAGGTAAACATCATCGACAACAGCATTACGATTGAAATGCGGTAGCTGCTCCTTATCACAAACTGGTGCTTCGTTATACCTTTATTTGCGCTTGGGAATATAGAAGTGTTCCCAAGAAACTTCCTTTACTTTTGCATCAAGGCATTTGCGGACAACCGCTTCTTTCCAGGCTATACCTGCTGGCCTTATTTCGTCCCAAAATGAACTGGAGTCCCAACGAACGTCTAAAATTATCCGAATGGCATAGTCTTCTCCATCTTTCATCGTCTGTTGAACGGGCTTGTTATAGAGGGAGAGACCATAGACGTAGGTTTTACCCTTATATTCCACCCACGGGCTCGTTTCTATTGTCCCAAGATTCTTTATTTTAAAGGAGCTATCCCGTATTACATCAAAGATTTTTTGGCTGGTTGCCCAATAAATTCGCTCTGACGCGCATCCAAAGTGGACAGAAAAGTCTCAATCATCTTGTTCTCTCGCTCGCGTTCGGCATCCGTTTGCGTATTTTGCGCACATATGGTGAGACTAAGCAACAGCGACACCAACGTTATGAATAGCTTCTTCATTGTCTTAACACGTTATAAGCCTGTAATTTGTTATTTATAATCATTAGTGGGGTTCTCTCACTATAAATTCAATAACATTCTGTGTCGCTGCACAGGTTTACTAATGACCAAATAGATTGCTTTTGCCTGCAAATATAGCAAAAATAACGTTTCACATGATATTTTTCTCCATGTTATTTGGCAGCTCTCGGAAGTTAAAGACAATGATGTTTACAAAGAGAACTGCATGCGTTTGCCAACGATAAACGTATCTAACCAGTCTATGCCGCTTGCCAAAGCCTAAGCAAAACCAAAAGAAAAAGCCTAAGCAAAGCCAAAAGAAAAAGCCGTGCCTACACCCCTTGTGGGCAATAGACACGGCCATAAACTAAACATATTAATAACTAAACGCTACAGCGAGAAGTTCTTATTCTGCTCGTCGCGCCAATCATTGGCGGCCATTTGGCGCATTGCGAATGCCGAAATGCAAGCGCATTGCCACTTGGTGTTTGCCGTTCGCCACAAATTTGCAGCTTACGAACAGAAAGCCAAGGCATGTTGCACCATTGCAGTAGAACATTTCAGCCCCCTCTCCCCTTAGAGAAGAGTTGGGAGGTGAGGTCTGTTTCCGTCCAATGGCGCGCAATTGTTACAACTTGGTGACAATACCGCCCTCCGTTGCCTCGATAAACTGCACGAGATTGCTAATCTCCGGGCCGTCTGGCACCTGCTCTTTCACCTGGAGCACCGAGTCGAACACGCTTGTTTGGCCGTGGAAGATCAGTCGGTAGGCGTTGGCGATGTGCTTAATGGCTTTTGCATCAACGCCATCGGCCTTCAGCATCACAGTGTTTACACCGCCGTAAGCCAAGGGTTTGCCGCCAAGGATGATGTAAGGCGGAACGTCTTTCGAGAAAGTGGTGCCTGCTTGTATCATGGCACGGTCGCCAACACGCGTCTTGGCGTTTTCGATAACGCCCGTAGAGAAGATAACGCCGTTGCCTATTTCGCAGTCGCCGGCAATCTTTGTGCCGTAACCGAACACACAATCGTTGCCCACATGCGTGTCGTGCGAGATGTGTGCACCCTCCATCAGGAAGTTATGATTGCCGATAACGGTTTTACAATTCTCATGCGTGGCGCGGTTGATGACCACATTTTCGCGGATGGTGTTGTCGTTTCCAATGACCAGGAACGACCTTTCACCCACGAAATTGAAGTCTTGGGGCAGTGCGCCCAGCACCGAACCTTGGTAAACACTGTTGCCATTGCCCATGCGTGTGCCGTTGAGGATGCTCACGAAGGGGTAAATCACGCAGTTGTCGCCTATCTCCACATCGTCTTCTATGTAGACAAAGGGGTAAATTTTGCAGTTGTCGCCTATCTTGGCACGAGGCGAAATCTCTGCTCTTGAACTTATATCGTTTGACATAAATGTGAGTTTTATTAGTTGACGAGTTAACGAGTTGACAAGTTGACGAGTTAGCCAGTTAACAAGTTGACGAGTTAGCCAGTTAACAAGTTAACTTGTCAACTCGTCCCATTTCTAACACAATCTACTTACCGCCTCCCAATGCCATGTAGAGGTTAACAACGGCTTGCATCTTGTAAAAGTCGTCTTGTACCTTCGAGAGTTCCACGTTAAGCAATGTTTGTTGGGCTGTAATCACCTCAAGATAACTACCCCTGCTGTCTGAAAGCAACATGCGGGTATCTTCAACATTCTGGCGAAGCGTTACGATTTGTTTGGCCTCTATTTCGCTTTTTTCGGCCGAAGCATTGTATTGCACCAAGGCGTTGCTCACTTCGTTTCCCGCACTCAACACCGTTTGCTGCCAAGTGTTGTATGCTCGCTCGTATTGTATTTTTGCCACTTTCAGCCCGGCGATGATTTGTCCGCGCTGGAAGATGGGTTGCGTCAAACTTCCCACAGCTGATAGCAATAACTTCGCCGGATTGACGATGCCCATGCCGCTGTTGTTGGTGTATCCGCCCTGCGCACTAAGCGTTAGCGTGGGATAGAAGCGGCTGCGAGCCGTCTGCACGTTGTAAAAACATTGCGCAAGACTCATTTCGGCCGCGTGAACATCGGGCCTGTTGTTGAGCATTTGCAGGGCTATGCCTGTAGAGAAGTTGGAGGGAAGGCTCTGTCCGTCGAACTTGCCGCGAGCAATGGTGCGAGCCGACTGCCCAAGGAGCAGCGAAAGCGCATTCTCCGATTCGCGCAGCTGACGCTTCAGCCCCACCTTTTGTGCCTGAACCGAGTAGTAATTGCTCTCGGCACTCTGCACGCCCGTGGAGCGAACGTTGCCATAATCCTTTTGCAACTTCATGGTTTCCCAGGTGTCTTTGGCCAAAACCTCCATCTCGTCTATCAGTTCCAACTCCTTATCAAGCATCAAGAGCGTGTAATACAGGTTGGCCACGTTGGCCACAAGCCTTGTGTGGGCAGCAAGCTGATAGTCTTTCATGCCCAAGAGTGCCATTTGCGAAGAGCGTTTGGCCGAGAGAAGCGACCCGAAGAGGTCGATGGTCCAGCTGGCCGACACAGGCAACGAATAGGTTTTAACAGCCGCATTCCCGTCCCACGAGCTGATGGTGCCCTGCGGTGTGAAGGCAAACGAGGGCAAGAAAGCCAGCCTGGCCGACTTCAATTGCGCCTCGGCCATTTGCACATTGAGGGCAGCGTTGAGCAAGTCGAAGTTGTTTTCGAGTGCCGTTTGTATGAGCGACTGCAGCTGCGGGTCGGTAAACACGCTCCGCCAAGGCAGGTTTCCGAAGCTCGCCGTATCGGTAACGGCCAGCGTATCGACATCTGAAAGGGGCGAACGAACCACACCTTGGGCATTTACCGCTGGGCGTTCGTATTTGCCGTAAAGGCTCTTGCAGCCCGTTAGGGATAGGGCTGCAAGTGCCAGGAGGATGAAATTCTTTATCTTCATTGTTTTGATTTCACGTCTTTTTCTATCGCCATTTGGCGCGCATACTGTTTCAACTCGCTCTTCACCTCGCGGTTTTCTTCATCTCCAAACTCCAATGGGCTTAGCTTTTCTTGCAGGTGCTGGAAGATAACGAAGAGCGCAGGCACCACGAATATCTGCAACAACATACCGATGAGCATGCCGCCCACGGCTGCTGCGCCCAATGTTTGGTTTCCGTTCTTACCCACACCGCTGGCAAACATCATGGGCAAGAGGCCGATAACCATCGCCAAGCCCGTCATCAGGATGGGTCGCAGACGCGATGCCGCACCCAAGATGGCACTATACTTGATGGCCATACCTGTGCGCCGCCGCTCTAGTGCGAACTCTACGATAAGGATGGCATTCTTGGCCAAGAGGCCAATGAGCATGATAAGCGCAATCTGCATGTAGATGTCGTTCTGGTGCCCGAAGAGCTGGGTGAAGATAAACGCACCCGCCAAACCGAATGGTAACGACAAGATTACCGAGAAGGGCAAGAGGTAACTCTCATACTGCGCCGAGAGGATGAGGTAAACAAACACCAGGCAGAGCGCAAAGATGATGGCCGTGGTGTTGCTTTGCTCGTGTTCAGAGCGTGTAAGGCCCGAGAAGTCGTAGCCATAACCTGTGGGAAGGTTTTGTGCAGCCACCTCTTCGATGGCCTTGATAACCTCGCCCGAGGAATAACCGTCGGCCGGTGTGGCGTTGATGTTGATACTTGTGTAAAGGTTGAAGCGGCAAACGTTAGAAGGCCCGTACACACGTTTGAGCGTACAATACTCGCTGATGGGCACCATGCCCTGCGTTGTGCGCACATAGATGTTGGTGAGGTCGCCGGGCTTCATGCGGTCTTCGGCACTTGCCTGTATCATAACGCGGTAAAGCTTACCGAAGCTGTTGAAGTTGGATGCGTACATACCGCCGTAATAACCCTGCAAGGTGGAAAGCACCACGCGCGGGCTTATGCCGCTCTGCTTACATTTGGCCACATCCACATCCACCAAGTACTGTGGGTAGTTGGGGTTGTAGGTGGTCATGGCGTTTTGTATTTCGGGACGCTCGTTAAGGGCTTTCAGATAGTCTTGCGTAACCTGGTAGAAACGTTCCAAGTCGCCACCCGTCTTGTCTTGCATCGTGAAAGTAACGCTGTTGGTAACGCCAAAACCGGGAATCATCGGTGCGCCGAATGCCAATATCTGTGCGCCCTTGATGCTCGATATCTGCTTGTAGATGGTGCCAAGTATCATGTTAGAGCTGCGCACGTCTACAAAGAATCGCATCAACCCATCGCCTTGCCACAAGCCAGAGAGCTTGTAGAAAAATCCGCTGGTGCGTTCTTCGAAGGGTTTGAGCTCGATAACGAACGTGGCTTGGTCTGAACCCTGACCGGCAATGAAGTTATAGCCCACAATTTGCTCGCGGTTTTGTATCATTGGGTTGCTGGCCAGCATGGCATCCACTTGGTTTGCCACCTCTTGTGTCTTCTCTTGGCTGGTGGCTGGTGGCAACGAGATGGTAACGAAAATCGTTCCCGTGTCTTCATTGGGCACAAGTCCGGTCTTTGTTGTGCTCATCGTGAACACCAACACAACAATTCCCACCACCACGGCGATGCCCGTGATGATGCGATGCCCAATCAAGTTCTCCACACCCTTGTGGTATTTGCCCAGCATCTTGTTGAAGGCCACGTTGAAGCCGGCGTGGAAACGGTCTATAAAGCTTTGCTTCTTGCCGTGTTCGCCCTCGGCGTGTGGCTTCAGAAGTATGGCACATAGCGCGGGTGAAAGCGTCAAGGCGTTGATGGCCGATATGATGATGCTCACGGCCATTGTTACACCAAACTCGCGATAGAACGTTCCCGACGTGCCGCTGATGAACGAAACGGGAATGAACACGCACGACATAACGAGCGTTATGGAGATGATGGCGCTCGAAATCTCGTTCATGGCATCGATGGCGGCCACCTTCGATCTCTTATAACCTAGGTCGAGCTTGGCATGCACGGCCTCCACCACCACGATGGCATCGTCTACCACAATGGCAATGGCAAGCAGCAAGGCCGAGAGGGTTAGCAAGTTGATGGAGAAACCGAACATCCACAAGAACAAGAACGTACCAATGAGCGACACCGGAACGGCGATGAGCGGGATGAGCGTTGAGCGGAAGTCTTGCAAGAAGATGTAAACCACGAAGAACACCAGCACGAAGGTGATGACCAACGTCATGACAACCTCTTCGATGGAGGCGAAAAGAAACTCGGTTACGTCGTAGTTAATCTTATAGACAAGCCCAGGGGGGAAGGTTTTGGATTGCTCTTCAAGCACCTTTTTCACGTCTTGGGCAATCTGCGTGGCGTTAGAACCGGCAATCTGTTGCACCATACCCATCACCGATGGGTGCCCGTTGTTCTTCTGCCCTACGGCATATCCCAACGCACCCAGCTCAATCTTTGCCACGTCTTTGAGGTAGAGCGTTTGGCCTTCGGTGTTGTTGCTGATGATGATGTTGCCATATTCTTCAGGCGTTTTCAACCTTCCCTTGTAGCGCATCACATATTCGAACGAGGCGTTGCTTTGTTCGCCGAAAGCACCTGGGGCGGCTTGGATGTTCTGTTCGGCAAGGGCGGCGGTTACGTCGCTAGGCATCAGGCCATATTGCTTCATCTTGTCGGGCTGCAACCAGATACGCATTGAATAGGTACTGGAGCTGAACGACTGCACGTTACCCACACCCTGCACACGCTTAATAGCCGGAATGATATTGATGTTATTGTAATTGGTAAGGAATTCATCGTCGTATTTGCCGTCTTCTGTAGTCAGTGTATACATCAACACTTGGGAAGACTGGCGTTTAGAAACGGTAACGCCCACCCTTGTTACTTCTGCTGGTAGCAATGCCTGCGCCTGACTCACACGGTTTTGAACGTTCACAGCCGCCATATCCGCGTTCGTTCCCTGCTTGAAATAAACGGTAATTGATGCATAACCGTCATTCGTAGTCTGCGAAGTCATGTACGTCATGTTCTCTACACCGTTGATACTTTCCTCCAATGGCGTTACAACAGAGTTCATTACCGTCTGCGCATCGGCACCGGTATAGGTCCGATTCCTCCCAATAATACGAAGAATATCGATATTACCGTAGACAGTACCGGACGCTTGATAAAATGTGTAAATGTCATAAGTTATCTGAAATTATTATCCCTATTCGTTTATCTGCACATATATAATATCCTCGTATGAGGAATTACTTCATGGCATCGATAAACTTACTTGAACTGCTGTTGGCTTCACCTTTCTTCACTGCATCATCTAAATTCTTCTGATACTGCTCTTCTGTAATCGGCTTAATTTCCATTCTATCAGACAGTTTGGTAAGTCCTTTCGTTACTATACGGTCGCCTACGGAAAGACCACTCGTAACAATATAGTTCTTTCCATCGTTTTGCGGATCGACTTTAATTTCCGTATATTTCACCTTATTATCTTTACCAACAAGATAAACAAATACTTTATCCTGCACTTCTGAGGTAGCCTCTTGAGGAATTACGATAGCGTTACTGCTA
>CAJPTO010000097.1 GCA_905373605.1 uncultured Prevotella sp. | reverse complement strand
GACCTGGAACAGGCAATGGAACTGACCAACAAGGAAGAGTTGAAAGACGAAGAGAAACTGCTACAGGGCATAATCCGCTTTGGCGATGAAACGGCTAAGGAGATTATGACTAGCCGTAAGGACATTGTGGACATCGATATCAAGTGCAATTTCAGCGAGGTGCTAGACAGCATCAAGGAAAACAATTACAGCCGAATACCCATTTACCAAGACAACACCGACAACATCAAGGGCGTGTTGTACGTGAAAGACCTCCTACCCCACCTCAACAAACCCCACACTTTCAGGTGGCAAAGTCTTATCAGGCCGCCTTACTTCGTGCCTGAAACGAAAAAGATTGACGATTTGCTGCGCGACTTCCAAGAAAACAAGATACACATCGCCATCGTTGTAGACGAATTTGGCGGTACTAGCGGACTTGTTACGCTCGAAGACATTCTCGAAGAGATTGTGGGAGAAATAAACGACGAGTACGACGACGAAACAGAAAAGACATACACGAAGCTGAACTACAACACCTTTGTGTTTGATGGCAAGACTTTGTTGAGCGACTTGTGCCGAATACTCGAAGTAGACGATGAAGAATTCAGCGAAGTGGAAGGAGGTGCCGACACATTGGCAGGACTGCTGCTCGAACTTAAAGGCGATTTTCCATCCATCGGCGAAAGGCTGAACTACAAAGACTACCTCTTCGAGATTTTAGCTATCGAAGAACGCCGCATCAGCCGCGTTAAAGTTGTGGTGCGACCATAGACTTACCAAGGGGTTTTCAAGTTAAGGATGCGCATCAGCCGCACTAAAGTTGTGGTGCGACCATAGCTCTGGCTAAGGGTTTTCAAGTTAAGGATGCACTTCACGAGCGCGACATCTGGCTTGTCCCCCCTCTCCCCTCATATTCATTCTGCCCTGCATCCGTGGTATTTTCATCGTGTTTCCTTTTATTTCGTATATGCCATTATTGTGTAAGAAGCGTTTAAGCGAAGATGTTTGCCTAGGCTTATGGGCTTTAAACGAAGACGAAGATTTCTTCTTCGAAACTTATCCCCACCTAGTTTCCTTAAAACAAGCCCACATCAACGTTGCAAGCAAGCAAAGACGCTTGGAAAAGCTTGCCACGGCGGCCTTGCTTTTCGAAATTATCGGGCGCGCCGACCTCTCTTTCAAGCACGACGCCAATGGCAAACCGCTGCTTGAGGGTTATCATGCCAGCATAAGCCACACCAAAGGCATGGTGGCATTGATGCTTTCGTGCAACAGCAACGTGGCTGTGGATGTGGAATATGTGAGCGACAGGGTTGGACGTGTGGCACATAAGTTTGTTAATGCCGAAGAAGATATGCCAACCAACATGCACCTGCTCTTGGCTTGGTGTGCAAAAGAGGCCACATTCAAATATTTTTCGGACGACAAACTTTCATCGTCTGAAATCAACTTACAGCCTTTCGCCATAGAGGAACATGGAACAATAACGGCATTGAACCTCAAAAGAAAAGTATCCGTTTGCTTGAGATACTCCTTATTGGCGGATTTTGTTCTTGTATATGTCTTCTAATATCATGATGTGCAAGAGCCTGCATTGCCTGCTCACACGTTGCATCGTCCTCACTTCACTTAATGACAACACTTGCTTGGCAGAGCCCGCCCTAAGGCTAAAAGCCGGTGCGAAGATATTGCATGAGCAGTGTTGTTTGCCTCAAAACGTTCTTTTTTCGTTCCTCGAAAAGTGCGTTTTGCCTTTCCACTTAGCTAAAAGCACCGTGCCGGCGATTTCCAATTCTCGCCATGACAATGCTCAAGCAAACTTCGCATTGTTCATTTGGCTTAACGAAAGCGTTCACAGAAGGCGTTTAGGCGTAAGACATATAGTGAGTAACAGCTCATTCCTTGGCATAACTTTCAACGTCCAACTCGTCAAAATCCCCTATTCCCGACAAGGTAAGGAGTGGTTTTGGCTTTAATTTGGTGGTTGTCACCTTAAACTCCTCCTCTGCTTCATCGTCATCAGCATTAATGTTCTTTTGATAAACCATCCTACGTGTAGAGAAATTGATGTCAGTAATTCCAAGTGTGGGCGACCCTCCTTCACAACTATGATACCCAATCAGTTCGAAGTCGTTATTTTGGTATCTAAAGATGTATTCCCAAAAGCCATATCTACCATGCGCATAAAGCACCACTAACCGGTTTTTGTTTATTTCCAATCTTAATTCGGGTGCATAATACGCGCCCCCATCTTCGTTTTCTGACGAGAAGCACTCATCATTCTCTGCTATCAGCTCATATCCGCCCTCACGTTTAAAGAGAATGACTAGCCCACGGCGGTTGCGATCCAGCCGTCCGCGCACCGCATCGTCCACCCATTTGATTTTTTCGGTACCCTTAATCATCAGCACCACATCGGGCAATCCGTCTTTATTGAGGTCGCCTTCGCATCGTGAAAACAAGTCGTAACCCGCAGGAATAAACTCCAAGGGGTTGGTTTTGAGTTCTTCAGAAGCCACAGCTACGGGCTTCACACTAACTTGTGTGGTATCTTTTGGCGGCACAGAGTCTTGCCCATTTTCGTTTTTCACTTGCTTGCAGCCCACCATCATGAGCGACACAAGCAACAGGTAGAATATTCTTTGCATAGGAAACATATTTTACTCTTCGGAGAAATCACCCCAATTTAGCTTGTCAAAGTCGGCAATTTGTGATAGTTTTATCAAGCTTTTCCCTTTCACCTTAGTTTTTGTCACCTTAAAATTCTCGTCTGCATCATTGTCATCAGCATTTAGGTTCTCTTCATATACCCGTGTGCGTGTAGAGAAATTGACGTCCAGATTATAATAAGTGACATGTCGGATGCAACGATTATGGTAATAGCCAATCAGTTCGAAATCCCCTTTTTTGTATCTAAAGGTATAATTCCAGTAGCCGTATTGGTCGTGCGCATAATACATCTGCAACGTGTTTTTGCTGATGTCCAACTCCAATTCGGGCGGATCACTAATCCCACCATCCTCGTTTTCGGAAGAAAAACAAGTGTCGTTCTCCAGAACATGCTCGTATCCGCCTTTGCATTTAAAGAGAATGATTAGCCCACGGCGGTTGCGATCCAGTCGTCCGCGCACCGCATCGTCTACCCATTTGCTTTTTTCGGTACCCTTAATCATTAACACCACATCCGGCAATCCGTCCTTATTGAGGTCGCCTTCGCATCTTGAAAACAAATTATAGCCCTTGGGAATAAAATCCAAGGGGTTGGCTTTAGTCTGCGTTTTAGCCACAGCAACATGCTTTGCACACATTTGTACGATGCCTTTTGGGGCAAAGTACCTTCTCTTATTTTGCTTTTGGCATGCTTGCAACTTGACAAGAAAGCTGCGATAAGCAGCAAGTGCAATATTCTTTTCATATCAATTGGCGTGATATTGTTTGTAAAACTATTGACAGAAACGTTTATAGCCAACCGTTTGTCACCCCATAAGCGACACAAGAACATAACTTGACATCGAAGATGTAACGGGATTGATTGTTCACCATCGATGCAAAGTTAGTGCTTTTATTTGATATTTTATGTTACACCTTCGCACTCTTTTCATTCTCAAAACGTAAAAGTAGGCTATTGGGAAATGCTGAGAGGAGCGCACATCAGCCTGTTTGCTCACCATAAGTTTACATTATGACATCGTTCGGCGCAGAAGCAATTATAGTCAAAACGAAATGGTTTTGGAATGAAAGCCAAAAGGAACTGATAATCTAGCCTTGTTTTTAACCGTTTCGTGCCGCATTCATCGGTACAATGCTGTTTGTACTGTGGCTACAAGGCCCTTGTAGCGTGGCTACCAGATGCTTGTAGTGTGGCTACCAGACGCTTGTAGTGTGGCTACCAGATGCTTGTAGTGTGCCCGTCGGCCTGTGAACGCTCCACAAGTTGGTAGCAATTGCTTCATGGCTCAAAGGCTGTTGTTTTCCAAAAGCAAATTCTTATGGCTATAACACACCACGAGAAGGCCTCATTACAAAGGTGTTTCAGCACAAAACACTAACCATAAGAGCTTGCCCCCAAACAGCAAGACACGTAAAATAATATAAAATTAACACTTTAAATTCCTCTACCATGCAATATAAACGTAGAAAGCGAGTTTATGTAAATAGGAACAACAATCAAATATAATGATGAACGTAGCATTGCCAATACTCATTGCTTTTCTACTAAGCGTGTATTTCGGGTTCGTTTTCATACCCGCCATACTGAATTTCTGCAAAGCAAAGAACATCTACGACATACCTAACCAACGAAAGGTGCACAAGACATTGGTGCCCCGACTAGGCGGTTTGGCTTTCGTACCAGCGATGACCTTGTCTATCGTGGTGGCAGTTGGAGTGATGAGCGTTGGATTTACGGCCCAAAAGATACAGGTCAGCCTATGGAGCATGGCGTTCTTGGCTAGTTTGTTGCTGGTATATGCCACGGGCGTGGTAGACGATTTCATCGGCCTTTCCGCACGTGTGAAGTTCGTTGTGCAAGCTGTTACAGCCTGCGCACTACCCCTTTGCGGCCTGTATGTAAACAATCTTTATGGCTTCATGGGCATAAACGAAGTGCCTTATTGGCTTGGTTTTCCGCTTACGGTGTTCATCATCGTGTTCATAGACAATGCCATGAACCTTATCGATGGCATCGATGGTTTGGCTGCAGGCCTGGCTTTGATAGCCCTTTTGGGCTTTCTGTTCATCTTCAGTGAAGCGCGATTAACCCCCTACGCTGTTGTCGTGGCCGCCCTTATCGGCATACTCATACCCTACTTGCGATTTAACGTCTGGGGTAAAGCCGAACGAAACCGGAAGATTTTCATGGGCGACTCGGGAAGTCTTACGCTCGGTTTCATTCTTGGTTTCCTTTTTGTGAAGTCGTCCATGCACAATCCACCGCTCATGGAGGCTTCGCCCATGCGTTTCTTGCTGGCTTATAGCCTGCTTATCATCCCCGTATTCGATGTCGTTCGCGTAATTCTCCACAGGCTTCGCATAGGCCAACCCTTGTTCGAGGCCGACAAAAACCATATCCACCACAAGATAATGCGACTGGGAATGACCCAACATCAGGCCTTAATCATCATCCTTGGGCTTGCCTTGGCCTACGTGGCAATGAACTTGTTGCTCTTCAGTGTACTCCCGATAACTGCCGTCGTGCTGATAGACGTGGCCACATTTACCACCCTACAGCTAGTGCTTACACGCAAAGTTGAACGCAAAGAATTGAAGTTGGCGGCATGAAAAGGATTTTCGACCTCATTGTTTCGGCCCTCTGCCTCGTGGTTTTCTCACCCCTCATCCTGCTTTGTGCCATCGCCATAAGGCTTGATGATGGGTTGCCCGTTATATATAAACAAGAACGAATTGGGCGAAAGGGTAAACCTTTCTTCATCTATAAGTTTAGAACGATGTGCATGGATGCCGAAGAAAACGGTCCTATGGTACTCGAAGTGGATGGCGACGACCGACTTACTCGTGTGGGAAAGTTCCTTCGTGAGCACCACCTAGATGAGTTGCCACAGCTTTGGAACGTGTTCATAGGCGACATGGCCTTCATCGGACCTCGCCCCGAACGCCGCTTTTACATCGAACAGATTATGCAAAGAGATGCCCGTTACGAGCAACTCTACGCCTTGCGGCCAGGCGTAACATCGTATGCCACGCTGTATAATGGCTATGCCGACAGCATCGAAAAAATGCTCAAGCGACTGGAGCTGGACCTTTACTACCTGCAAAACCGCTCTTGGTGGATGGACACCCGCATATTGGCCTGCACGTTCTTAAAGATAGCGGGCGGCAAGAAGTTTTAGATCGGCAGCCCTTTTGCCATTCCTCATCAACCTCATTGTCATAAAGCTATCACCAAAGAGACACTAAATCAGCTCGTTACAAGCATATTCCCCGCCCCATCTTATTTGTTAAAAGAACCCCTTTGTGGCAAAAAATCCTTTACTTTTGTCTACAAACAAGATGGATTTTTCGTAATTTTGCAATTACACAACAATCTAACACGGCGTATGCAAAAGTTCATACTCTTAGCATTGATTGCACTTTCAAGCCTTTCCGCTTATGCTCAGACGGAACAGCAGCAAAGTGCGTTATCCACTAAACGTGACACCACAGCCACAGACAGTGCCGATTATTGGAGGAAGCTAGACCTAAACGAGGTTATAGTGATTGCCGAGAAAACGGTGATTGACCATAAACCCGACCGCATTGTGTATTACACTAAAAACGACCCATACGCAAAAGGGCTCAACGGAGTGGAGGTTATGCGGCGACTTCCGCGCGTGTCTGTCGCAGACGAAGCCGTGAGCGTTGCAGGCAAAGCCAACGTTCGATACATCATTGATGGCAGACTGCTGGAAACTTCCGAAAACGAAACGCTGATGAAACTAAAATCCCTACGGGCAGACAACATCGAACGCATTGAGCTTTTCACCCTCGCGCCAGCAAAATATCCCACTGCCGACAACGTGTGTTATATCGCCATTAAGACCAAACGCGATGAAACACTTGGTGTAAGCGGAAACGTGGATGCCAACCTTATCGCCAAAGAGAGCCTCAACAGCTATTGGGGTGGGGGCATTAGGCAAGCAACAAAACACGTGGACTACTCCATAGACCTAAACTTCAACCAAAACAAAGGCATCAACGACATCGAAAGGGAATACGTTTTTACCGGCCGCACCAAACTATCACAACGCAGAAACGATTTCATCAACAAGCTTTTCAATCTTAACGCTTTGTTCAAATTCAGGCCTACGACTGCCATTGAAACGGGCGTAATGCTTAATCTAGGCACTGAAAGACTGAAAAGCGAGCTGCAAGACCTCACTACCGACCGCGGACTTAGCTACCATTCGCTGGCCCATTCACCGTCAAATCCCATCAACGCCACCACACTTACGGGTTATGCTGATTGGAACATAGACGATAAGGGCAAGCTGTTAAGTCTTACATATAACTTCTTTAACAAAACAACCAAGTCTGCTTCGCAAATAAACACCACCGAAGGAGCATCGTCTTCGATGATGAATAATTCGGGAAACAATCGTTACAAGATACACGCTCTCAAGCTAGATGCCACGCTGCCATTCAATGCCATCAACATAGAGATGGGCGCAGCCTACACGGCTATAACCAACACTTCGGCCATAAGCACAGAAATTTTCTCGGGCGGAGTATGGACTATACAACCAGGACAGAACAACGATTTCCGTTATACAGAGAAAACAAGTGCCGCATACCTAAGCCTTTCGAAAGAGTTTAACCCACAATGGTATGTGCAAGCAGGGCTTAGGTTCGAGCATACGCAGCTTACGGGCACGAACGCAGCCGAACAAAACCGTCAATCTTACAACCGCCTCTTCCCCACTCTCAACTTAAATTATAGGTCAAATGCTGGTTATTCTCTTTCTGCCACTTACTCAATGGGGATTAACCGCCCACGATTTATCGACCTTAACCCTTTCAGATATTACACCACAACCACCGATTATGTGTCGGGTAATGCCTACTTATCAGCAAGTCTCACCCACAACGCCGAACTGTCTTTCAGCCATAAGGGATTGTACGCCGTTGCCTACGCCTACCATTTACAAGACGGTGTGGGCTACATAACGCGGTTTAACCCCGACAACTCGCAATACACCACTCCCCAAAACTGCATTGACTATCACAAATACGGTGTATATGCTAGCTATCAAAAGAACATTACCACGTGGTGGAACGTGAAAGTGGGTGGCGAATTGTTCTTAGCCAAGTCTAAATCGAACACTGGCGATAGCCAACCTTTCAACAACACAAGTTGGAGTGGAAAACTAGAAGCCACCAGCGACATTGCATTCAACAGGCAACGCACGCTACTTTTCACCACTCAATATATGCATTTGTTCCCTCATGATGAAGATTTGGTGAGGTATAAAACCCTTTGCCTGCTCAATACCAGCCTGCGTTGGCAGATCATAAACGGGCGACTGCACTTAGCCATCGCCGCAAACGACCCATTTGCGCAAAATATAACGCGAACTTCAAAACGTTATTCTACCTTCTATGAATACACAAAAACGAACGTTCATGCACGCAACGTTTCGTTTAAAATCACTTATCTGTTCGGAGGAAAGAAAGTAAGAGAGGTGTATAAGGATAGTAAGGAAACTGAATCGAACAGGAGTTATTAGGATGTTTAACACGGAGCGAAACAAGGAAATCTTCACATTCTTCTCAATTTCACCTTATCTCGCCCACCCCACAATCGATAATCTTCAATTATCCCTTCGTATTTACGTTTATTTTTTGTAAGTTTGCATCAATAATAACTAAACCTGTATTTTTACCATTATGGAAATAAAATATGGCCAAGGCAAAACCAAAGCCGCTGAGATGCAAGGCGAAGACGCTTTGAAACGCTTCTTTGAGCAACAACTGCTGGCATGGCCCGATGCCAAGCAACGTTTCGACGACCTAAAAGGGGTGTTGCTCAAGCCCGTTGCATGTGCGGATCTTACATTTTACGTGCAATACAATCCTGCACGCCTTGTTTCCACTGGGGCAAAGATTGATAAAACCACGCTGGCTCAGCGTCCATGCTTCTTATGTGAGAAAAACAGGCCGGCCGTACAAACGCAAATGCCTATCGGCAACAATTTCGAACTGCTGGTTAACCCTTTCCCCATCTTGCCTTTGCATTTCACCATACCCGCTAAACGTCACCAACCCCAGCTCATAAGCGAGCACTACGGCGTGATGCGCCTACTGCTTGAACGCTTCGAGCACCTCATCGTGTTTTATAATGGCCCTAAATGCGGAGCTTCTGCACCCGACCACATGCACCTGCAAGCTGGGAAAGGCAGCCATTTGCCCTTGCACGACAACTGGGAACTGCTTTACAACCACCGCCAAACGCTACTCACCACGCCTGATGGCACAGAACTTGTGGCCATCAACAACTACGCTTGTCCTGCATTTGCCATCATCGGGTGCGATGCCAAGGCAGATGAAGCGTTGTTCAAAACTCTTTACAAGGCCTTGCCTCAACGCGAAGACGAAACCGAACCCATGTTCAACATCCTGAAATGGCGCGAAGCCGAGGGGTATGTCACGGTGATTATACCGCGCCACAAGCATCGTCCAGACTGCTATTCGGCAGAAGGAGATGCGCAAATGCTCATCAGTCCTGGTGCGCTTGATATGGCTGGACTGGTTATTACGCCCCGAAAAGAAGACTTCGAACGCTTGAACGCGCCCCTTCTTGAAGACTTATATAAAGAGGTGGGCATGCAAAGAACGACTTTCGAAGAAGTGAAGAGGAAGTTGAAGGAGTTATGGAGTAA
This sequence comes from uncultured Prevotella sp., assembly GCA_905373605.1. Taxonomy (GTDB): domain Bacteria; phylum Bacteroidota; class Bacteroidia; order Bacteroidales; family Bacteroidaceae; genus Prevotella. The sequence goes on along the minus strand of CAJPTO010000097.1, from coordinate 1,194 downwards.
GGAGTAAAGAAGTAAGGAGTAAAGGAGTAAAGGAGTTATGGAGTTGAGGAGTCAAGGAGTTTAGCCAAATGCCTTAGTGGGCGTCAGCCATCTTTTCACTCTTTCACCTTTTCACGTTTTCACCCTTAATACGGCGTTAGCCATCTTTTCATCTTTTCACCTTTTCACCCTTTCACCCTTAAACGGCGTTAGCCATCTTTTCACCTTTTCACCTTTTCACCCTTAAACGGCGTTAGCCATCTTTTCACCTTTTCACCCTTTCACCCTTTCACCTTTAAGTACCCTTTCACCCTTTAAAATTAGCATATGGACACAAAATACAACGAAGTGCCCCAAATATCAGTGGGCATAATGAGCGGAACTGAAATCGCTTTCGTGCTAAACGCACCCTATAGTGCCAACAACAGTGAAGCACAAGGCCAACAAAAGGTTTGCTTTAACAATGGACTTATCGCTTGGAATGGACAAGAATACAAAGAACTTACATTCTTGCCCGTAACCGATGACGCCAATTTCTCCCTCCACAACGTCACCATCGGCGTGAATTTTCATTGGGAACAACAACAAACGCAAACCTTCAAGGGCACACTACGCTTTGTGATAGACGGCGATAAGATTGTGGCCATCAACCTATTGTCGGTGGAAGACTACCTCGAAAGCGTTATTTCAAGTGAGATGAGTGCCACTTCCAGCCCCGAATTGCTCAAAGCACACGCCGTTATCTCGCGCAGTTGGCTGTTGGCACAGATACAAAACCGCGACAAGAAAACACAAACAAAGGCCAAGGCGGATTTCATTACGAACGACAACGAGATTGTGAAATGGTACGACCGAAAAGACCATACCCTTTTCGATGTGTGTGCCGACGACCATTGCCAACGCTATCAAGGCATAACAAAGGCCACTAGCAAACACGTGGCAGAGGCCGTGATGGCCACACGCGGACTGGTGCTGATGTCCGAAACTGCCATTTGCGATGCCCGTTTCAGCAAATGCTGTGGCGGAATGGTGGAAGAATACCGATATTGTTGGGAAGATGAAGACAAGCCTTACCTCAAAGTGGTGCGCGACTTGCCCGACCCCACCCCGCAACTAGACCTTACCAACGAAAAGAACAGCGAGGCTTGGATACGCTCATACCCCGATGCGTTCTGCAATACGCGCGATGCTCGCATCCTGTCGCAGGTGCTTAAC
>CAJPTO010000096.1 GCA_905373605.1 uncultured Prevotella sp. | reverse complement strand
CATTACCCAGCATTTTGGTGCATTTAGCTCAGCTTTTTCATGCAAAAAGCATGGCTAAGTGCCGCATTTAGCTCAGCTTTTTCATGCAAAAAGCACAGCTATTTGCGGCACTTAGCATTTGTTTTTCACCAAAAGACGGGATAAATGCGGCTAAATGCCGTGTCAGGTGCTTCTTCTCACCCCTAATTTCTCACAACAACCCCATGCGAGAATGAATTATTTGGGGTCGATGGCCAAACTGTGGAGAGAGAAGGCAGCCATAATGTTAAAATCCTTACTGAAAACTTTACTTATTGAGAAATAAAAGTCAAGATGACCTCTTCTCTAAACAGCTCTCCCGTGGCCTCATAATCTCAGAACCCCTTTTCAAGGCTGAGCAGCATGTGTGTCATCAAGCAGCGTGTGTTGTCAGGAAAAAACATGCAAGTGGAAAACTTTAGTTCATCGTTCATCTTGCTAACCATCATTTAAGTGCGATTTCATTGGGCAACACGCGCATAAACATAACACTTGGCAAAGAAAAATCCACGCAAAAGTTCAAGGCCAAATAAGCGTTGAACCTTTGCGTGGAAGATTAAGAACGTGCCTCATGCAAGTGAGAAACATACAAACTTGCTGCTCCCTTTACTTCTTCGGCACGATTGAAATGGCGTATCCGCCACCAGCAACAGCAGTGAGCGAGAGTTTTGTGGTCGAAGTAACCGTGCGCCGCTCAATGCGGTAGGCTTTCGGGTTAGAACGATAGTCGGCATCGGGCGCATCGGTGTAGATGGTTGCTTCGTATTTACGCCCTTTGTCTAGGAACGAAAGCGAGAGTTGCGACTTGTGTGCGGCGTTTCCCGACACACATCCCACAAACCACGTGTCGGTGCCTTTGGCTTTGCGCGCGGCAGTGACGTAAGCCATAGGTTCAGCTTCGAGGTAAAGCGTGCGATCCCAGTCCACGGCAACATCTTTGATGAACTGGAATGCATCGGGATGCTTGAGATAATTCTCGGGAAAGTCGGCCGCCATTTGCAGTGGGCTGTACATCGTCACGTAAAGTGCAAGCTGTCCGCAGATGGTGGAATTGACATGCGACCCACTGGCGCAATCCATTTCAAAGATGCCAGGGGTGTAATCCATCGGTCCGCCCTGCAAACGGGTGAAAGGCAATATGGCCGTATGGCCCGGTTTGCTGCCCCCGAAGGCCTGATATTCGGTGCCGCGAGCACTCTCGTTGCCGATGAGGTTGGGGTAAGTGCGGCACAACCCTGTGGGACGCACAGCCTCGTGGGCGTTAACCATAATCTTATAGTCGGCAGCACGCTTCACCGCTTCGAGGTAATGGTTCACCATCACCTGCCCGTAGTGATGTTCTCCGCGTGGAATGATGTCGCCCACGTAGCCGCTTTTCACCGAGTTGTAGCCGTAAAGGTTCATCAACTTGTATGCGCGGTCCATGTAACGTTCATAGTTCATCACCGAAGAAGACGTTTCATGGTGCATCATCAGTCGCACATTCTTGGAGTGGGCATAATCGTTGAGAGCCTTGATGTCGAAGTCGGGATAAGGTGTTTGGAAGTCGAAGACGTGTTCTTTCATGTTACCGGCCCAGTCTTCCCAGCCGATGTTCCATCCTTCCACCAACACTTGGTCGAATCCATGTTCGGCGGCGAAGTCGATGTAGCGTCGCACATTGGCGTTGTTGGCAGCGTGTCGGCCCGATGGTTTGGCCTTGCTGTAATCCGTTTCGCCGATAATCACCGAGGGATATTGCTGCGTATAAGCCCAGTCGGCCTTGCCCGAAATCATCTCCCACCAAACACCCACATACTTAACAGGGCGTATCCACGACGTGTCTGCATACTTGCAGGGTTCGTTAAGGTTAAGGATAAGGTTGCTGGCAAGCACTCGACGTGCATCGTCTGTCACCAGAACGGTGCGCCAAGGCGTGCTGAAAGGCGTGTGCAGATAGGCTTTCGCGCCCTTGGCATCGGGTGTTAGCCAGGATGTGAACACCATTTGTCGGTCGTCAAGGTTGAGGTTCATCGCGGGATAATCCACCAATGCCGCCTCGTGCAGGTTGATGTATAGCCCATCGGCCGTTTTCATCATCAGCGAAGTTTGCACGCCAGTGGGCGAAAAGGTTGTTTGCGACATGTTCTCAGTCACTGCCGTCTTCATCATCTCTCGCACCTGACTGAGCTTCGATTGCGTGTATTCGTACTCCTGCGTGTCGTAATCGCCCGGTATCCACCACGCAGTGTGGTCGCCGGCCATAGCAAATTCGGTGCGTTCGTCCTTCACCACAAAGTAGTTGAGCTTGCCTTCCTGCGGAAACTCGTAACGAAATCCCACGCCATCATCGTAAACGCGGAAGCGGATGTTGAGTCGGCGTTCGGTAGACTTTTGCTCCAGTCGCACCAACAGTTCGTTGTAATGGTTCCTGATGGTGCGGCTCTCGCCCCAAACGGGTGTCCATGTGTCGTCGGCTGTGGTCATATCGTTGCCCAGCAGCGTAAAGCCATCCAGCAAGTCGCCCCCCTTAACCAGCGCAAACCCCATTCTGCTGGGTTTGATAACGGGTTTTCCGCGGAAGGTTACGCTATAGGTAGGCGTGGAATTGTTGAGTGCGAAGCTCACTTTCACATCGCCATTGGGCGACGCCACCTCTTGCGCCGCGGCACTAAAAGCAGCCGTCAGCAGCAAGCATGCAGACAAAATAAATCTTTTCATATCGTTGTTAGTTATTGAATAATCGGCCGAGGTGGGCCAAATAGCCCATGCGAGCATTGCTGTCATCAACCCAGGCTCGCCTTGCAAAGATAAAATAAAATGTTGAGAACAGCAAGCCACACCTTATATATATGTGCAAAAAAATGTGCAAACGAATGTCGGGCGGAATATGCTCCTTTTTCACCATGCGAATATTCACACAGCGAGGCGCGCTGAATTAGGAATTTTAGATTAACTTTGCACCGCGAAACGACAAACGGGTGCAAAACGCCCATACACAATTAATGAAAAGAAAGCAAAGAAGGTTGAGCAAGGGCATGGCATGGAGCCTTGTTGCCGCCGTGTTGGTGGTGGGACTGCTGGTTTATGTCACGATGTGCGGTTTTTCTTCGCAACGACAGATGCGCAATAGCGTTGTTGTTGTGCAAAGCACCATGTGGTACAGCGTAGGGACAAAGGCCGAGAAGATGGTGTTTTTTGCAGCTATGGCTCCCGACAGCACCTTTTCGGGAACGGCTTCCACCCCCACCCCACTCCAAACACCTCATTTCACCTCTGGCTTTTGGGCCAACAGGTTTGCCTTACTGCCCTCGTGCAGTGGCCGCATTGTGGCCGCATTGCCGCAAAATGCCACGAGCAACTGTGCATTGCCCACCGACGTAAACACCATGATTGCCAAAACGCTGGCTAAAACCATTGCCCAAGAGAAACAATTGAAGCGAGAAATAAGAGAAACCGACTACTACATACGTGTGCACGGCATGCAAGACGAAGGCTTCACGGCCGTTGTGGCCTACGCCCATAAGCTGAAAATGCGCTTGGCCGAGGTGCGGAATGTGAAGCAAAGGCTTGCCGCCCTGAACAAAGAAAAGCGGCCACGGGTGTTTCGCCATACGCGTTATGCCGTGCTTTTCGGCGGAAAGATGCTAGCAGCTACCTGCTTGCGCGAAGACAGGCAGAACGCGATGTGCCTGCTACAAACCACAGACGGCCAGACGCCTTGGCGCGCAACCGTCCTCTCTGCATTGCCTTGGAACGTGTCGGCAGTGGGAGAAGTGCACGTGGCCAGCATGCCCGCATTGGGCATTGACGCGCAAGCAGCCACGAGAGACAGTGCGGCGGTGTGGGTGGCCAATGTTGAAAAAGACGGCCATTTGCGCATGCACGCTATTCTGGGACGGGCAGGTGCGCCTGTTTTCAGCACGTGGGGACGCTTCATCGGAATGTATAACGGCGTAGGGATTGTGCCTCGCCACGTCATTGCCCAAATATTATGGAACGAGAAATAAGGCATCCCAAGCGTTTTCTTTGGTTCGCGGCACTCTTCGCCGTTGGGCTTTTCGGGGCTTGTCACTTCGAACAAAGCACCCTAAACGGCGACGGCACGGGGCAGGTTTTGCAGCGCGAAGGCGACATAACCTATCAAGGCTCGGTGCGCAATGGCCGTAGCGACGGCTATGGCGTGCTGTGGTTGAAAGACTCTGTGGTGTATGCCGGGCAATGGAAAGACGGCAAACGCCAAGGTTGGGGCATGGCCTACGATGCACAAGGCCGAAAAGTAACAGGACAATGGAACGCCGACACGCTGGTGAGTGGCCGCCGCGAAGACAGCACGGGCGTGTATGTGGGCAGCTTCAACCGCCAGATGCTGGCCACGGGACACGGCGAACACACCGGCAAAGACGGCAGCCACTACGAGGGGCATTGGGAAAACGACATGCAAACAGGCAAGGGCTTCGCCCTTACCGCACAGCCAAAGGTGAAGGTGGGCGAATGGAAAGCGGGCCAATACCTTGGCGAACGCCTAACCTACACCACCGAACGCATCTATGGCATCGACATTTCGAAGTACCAACACGTCATCAAAAAGCGCGTCTACCCCATCAAATGGAACCAGCTGCGCATCACCCACCTGGGTACGGCAAGCCGAAAGGCCATACACGGCAAGGTGAACTATCCCATTTCTTTCATCTATATCAAGAGCACCGAGGGCAAGTCGTTGCTCAATCCCTTTTACAAGGTCGACTATAAGCAAGCCCGCGCCCACGGATTTAGCGTTGGCACGTATCATTTCTTTTCCATCCACTCGCCTGCCGCGGCGCAAGCGGCCCACTTCCTGCGCCATTCTTACGTTGCAAAAGGCGACTTTCCGCCAGTGTTGGATGTAGAACCGAGTCCGCAACAGATAGCGAAGATGGGTGGTCCCGAGGTGCTTTTCAAGGCCGTTCGCACATGGTTGGCCATCGTAGAGCAGCGCACGGGCAAGCGTCCCATACTTTATATCAGCCAACAATTCGTCAACCGCTACCTGCCTTTAGCCCCCGACATCAAGCGCGACTACGACATTTGGATTGCGCGTTACGGCGAATATAAACCCGATGTGCATCTGGTTTACTGGCAACTTTGCCCCGACGGGCGTGTGCAAGGCATTCAAGGCGAGGTAGACATCAATGTGTTTAATGGCTATAAAGAGGTGTTCGATGCGTTCAAGGCGAAGTTGTGATTTTCTGGTAGAAAAGCTTGTAAGGAGTAAGGAGTAGAGTCATTGGTGAACTCTGGCTAACCTGACATTGCCCAACTCGTCTGACGCGTCTGACCTTATGCGACATTGTCCGACATGCCCGATTAATCCTAAAGGGCGTTAGCCATTTTTTCAACCTTTCACCCTTTCAATCTTTCACCCTTATTGACATAAACACATGTTCTTTTGACAGAAGAACAAAAGAACATATCGCTAATATCGTGAGGTTGCACTAAATGCATCTGACTTTTTCACCTTTTCACTTTTCCACTCTTTCACTTTTAGGAATTAAGCCAAATGCCTTTTTGCAAAGTAGCAAATAATATTAGCAACGCAAAAATTTAACTGCCCACTAATATTCTAACTTGTAAACTAGTGAACCTGTTAACTCGTTAACTTGTAAACTCGTCAACTTGTGAACTTGTTAACTCGTCAACTTGTGAACTTGTTAACTCGTCAACTTGTGAACTTGTTAACTCGTCAACTTGTGAACTTGTTAACTCCTGAACTTGTTAACTCGTTAACTTGTCAACTCGTTAACTTGTGAACTCATTAACTGCATTAGAAAAGCATATCACTCCCCTCTCCCTTTGGAGAGGGGCTGGGGGTGAGGCCTTTAATTCAGCCTAAAAAACACAGGCACGACATATCTCACACGCACAAATTGCCCATAATCCTGGCCAGGAACCCACTTGGGCATGAGTTTCATCACGCGCAAAGCCTCAGCATCCAGCGCAGCAGCAACTTTCCGAACCACCTTGAAGTGGGTCAGCGAGCCATCTTTTTCCACAATGAAACTCACTAGCACACGCCCTTGTTCTTTGGCTCTAACCGCCGAAATGGGATATCTGGTGTTCTTTTTCAGATAGTTTATCAATGCCGCATCACCTCCTCTGAAGCAGGGCATCAGCTCGCAAACCTCGTGAACGGTGGTGTCTGGCACAAGTCTTTTAGGACGAACACATACTTGCTTCCGAGTTCTTTGCGCATTCACTCGCACCGGCATGCTGCTCATTGCCAACAAGACGAGGGGCAACAAGACAATAAGCGGGCGCGCAAAGGCGGCTAAATGGCTGGTGATTTGACTTTTCTTCATACGCATTCTTCATTTTGGTTTGCTGCACAATGAGCAGCTTAATCGATTAAGCAAGGCGTTAAGCAGGCTAAGACCTAAGAAGCCAGCAAGGCTTTTGACATCCCCGCCCGCCTCCAAGACATATAAAAAGAGCGGTGCGCCATTTCATTCCGCTTCCTATCTCAGCCTGAAAGAAACGGGGATGTTATATTTCACCCGCACCGGCTTGCCATTATGTAGGCCAGGTTTCCATTTAGGCATAGCCTTAACCACCCTTAGTGCCTCGGCATCCAGCAGGGGCGACACCTGCCTAGTAATTCTAACAGCAGACAACGACCCGTCTTTTTCAACGATGAAACCAACCAACACATGTCCCTGTTGCCCCTTTCTCTGTGCTTCTACAGGATAAACGACATTCTCCACAAGGTACTTCATCAACCCATTGGGGTCATCCGAGAACGTAGGCAATTGTTCCACCACCTCATAAACCGAGTCGTTATCGGCCACCTCTGCACAGCTGATGGCTTTATTATCCACCTGCTTGGAGGCATCTGCCCTAGCAACAGCACCATTCATGGACAACAAGGCAAGCACAAAGACCACCTTAGACAAGCATTTTAAACCCGGAAAGCAATTTGTTTCTCGATTGTTAGTCATCGTAATTGTATATTTTAAAGGTAAAACATGGCTGTGAACAACAGGCGAACAAGTTCTTGTGCCCACAAATGTAAAGTTAAATATGCGCTGCAAAGCTACAAACTTATCATCAAAGGCATGGTGCAACAAGTGCTAAACAACGTTAAGGGCAGGTAAAGAAAATGCCTTTGCCGCATTTTCTTTACCTGCCCCTATCCATTTCCGCATCCAGTGCCACGCGCCTTTACTCGTTTACACAACTTGTTGTTGCGCCATGCTCTCGGCATTGTTTAGGCTTGGCATCTGTTTTCCGCAAAAGGCGGCGTGTTTTGTGCATGCACCATCTTGTTCGTTCGCTACGACAAGGCAGCCGTCATGCAGCCATCGCCTCCACTTGTTGGCATCATTTCAGCCTAAACGAAACGGGCACATTGTATTTCACGCGCACGGGTTTGCCGTTTTGCATGCCGGGAGTCCATTTGGGCATCTGTTTCACCACCCTAAAGGCCTCTTTGTCAAGCAGATCATCTACCGAACGAGCAATCTTAACGTTAGACACTGCACCGTCTTTTTCAACGATAAAGCTTATCACAATACGTCCCTGCACGCCATTTTTCTGTGCTTCTACAGGATATTTTACATTCTCTGAAAGGTATTTCATCAACGAGGCATCGCCACCAACAAATTGTGGCATCTGCTCCACCACCTCATACACCTTGTCATCTTCGGGTACAGCCTCCTTTGCCACGTCAGCTTTCTTCACCACCGCGCTTTTATTCCAAGTTCTTTTGGTGGGTTGTTTTTTCTTAGCCGCTGTGGTTTTCTTTGCCACGGCGGTCTTCTTCACCACCTTTTTCTGCACGCTTGCCACAGACACGTTGCTGTTCATGGCCATCAGCACCAAGGCTAGCGGCACCATCAGCAGGTACTTCATGCGTGCCAATGGGTTTGAAGTTTGCTTATTCATCATCATAATTCGTTTTTTTAAAGGTAAAACATTGAAGTTATTTGTAATTGTAGCTACATTCGCATGATGGGCCACGGCCAACAGGTGATATTGGTAAGCCCGTTTGTCCGTTCCGCCGCGAACCACCGAGCGGTCGGCCAAGTATTCAAGGTTGTTGCGCACCTGCATCCGCATAAGCCACGCCAAGGGGTTGAGCCAAAAGGCGCAAACAAAGAGTTGCGTGAGCAGCATGTCTATGGAATGGCATTGCGCAACGTGCACTTGCTCATGGGTTAGCACCTGCCTAAGCTGCTGCGGCGTCTTGTTTGTCGGGTCTACAAATATCCAACCGAAGAACGAGAACGGGCTGTAACCCTGCTGCAACACGCATACAGTGGTGCCTTGCAACACAGCTCGCTCGCTACGCCGCGCCAAACGGCACACCAACACCACCTGCCAGCATGTGCGAAAGAACAAAACCGCTGCGCCCAACGCATAAACGCCGAGAACAAACTGTTGCCAATCGAAGGACGACGACTCGGGGCGAACTGTTATTTCTGGCAGGGTATAGCTAACAAGCGGCACCACTGCGGCCAGGGGTTCGCCCTCATCAGCAACCACAGAGAGGTCTATTGTGGGCAGCAACAATGCCAAAGCGCAGACCAACAGCAGCAAAACACGGCGCAACTTCAAGAACGTGTCGCTGCCACTAATCAGTTGGTAGAAGCCGAAAAGCACCACCAACACCACATTTGCCTTTACGAGATACATCAACATGGGTATAATTGTTAGGATGGTTTATGGATAACGATTGCCAAAGGGCGCATCTTGGCCCACGCATAAAGTTGTTTGTGATACGCACATCACCGCACGCCACACAACGAGGACCATGCACATGCGGCCACTTCATTGTTCGCGCTCTATCTCTTCGATGATGTCTTTCAGTTCATCGGGCGAGATTTTCTCTTCTTGCGCAAAGAACGACACCATGTCACGGAACGAGTTTTTGAAGTAATCGCGCACAAATCCCGACACGAAGTGCCGCTTATAGTCTTCTTCTTTCACTCGCGGCACATACTCAAAGCCGTTGCCCTTACGTTGCGCAGCCACATATCCCTTGCGCTTAAGGTTGCCCACAACCGACGCCACCGTGGTGTAAGGTGGGGCTGGCGAGGGCAACAAGCCAACAATGGCCTTTACATTGCATCGGCCCAACTGCCATATGCAGCGCATCACCTCTTCTTCTTGTGTTGAAAGCTTCTCTATCTTCATCGTGATGTAATGCTTGTTATACGTTGCGAATCTACGAAATATTCGTAGAACAACAATAAAATACGCATTAAACAATGTTAAACAGAAAATATTTAACACTAATCCACAAGCCATTACGAACTATTCGTAAACTCGAACCAAGGCGAGTAAATCAACAATAAGCCACCAATAAATGTCAAGATAAAAACAACCAGAAACGTTTTTCCAAACGCAAAGCCGCCCCTATCCATGCCGTTTTCGGCATCAACTAGCAGAAATCACAGGCATCTCTCGCCATCAACGCACATTGTTACCTCGCAGCGGTTGTTATCCCCACCACATTTACAGCCCAACAAATATGCTCTTTAGGCTATATAGCCTTTCAGCAACGGCGCATTTGCCACCTTCTCTTGAAACTAAAACAGACTGATAGCCACCAACAGTCTGCTCTGTAATTCCAGTACAAGAGCCTTGTAGCCACACTACAAGAGCCTTGTAGCCCCACTACAAAAGCCTTGTAGCAACACTACAAAGGCCTTGTAGCCGCAGTACCAGCTGCATGGTACAGACAAATCTCACACTTTTATGGGGCTAGACTCGTGTATATGTACGCCATACAGCAGAAAGAATGGGTTTCTTTTGCCCCGTCTGCAAGCAAGCTTGTGCTTTTCTTACTTCTATCAGCCACACAACATTAAAAACATGGTTGTTGCGCGTTATGCACATTTTTTATTACCTTTGCGTGCGAAATTACCTAACGCGCCCAGCGCACTACACCAAACCTCAACGACCAAAAGATGAAAAGAACATTTCATTTGCTGTTCATTTCGCTGTTCGCCATCACATTCACATCGTGCGAGAACAAGGAAAAGCAAGCCGACAAGCTAACGGAGGAGTTCATGCGAAAGAATCTCAACGACCCACGTTCGTACCAATTGGTGGAGCGCGGCAAGGTAGACTCGCTCTTTTCTGACTTTCGCGCCACCGACGAAGCGCAATACATGTTGGACAAGGTGAAGCAAATCACCGACTCGGCCACGCGTTATTCGGAGTCAGTGAAGACCGTTCCGCAAGCTCAAAAGATGCTTGACGACGGCCAACGCATACTACAAGACTACAAGAAAAAGCAAAAAGCCTTCAAACGGCAGTTCCTTGGCTACGCCTATAAAGTGAGTTTCCGTGCCAAGAACGAACATGGCGCGTTGGTTCGTTCGTATGTGGTGTTCCGCCTGAACCCCGAAATGAACAAGGTGAGCATCGAAGATGCCGACATGAACATCTTCTCGCTCTTCGCTTCGGATGCCATCGACGACAACATGACCAAATATTAAGGGGGAATTTCTTTCAACAAGAAAGGAAATTTCATTTGCAGAAAGGAAAGCATGAACTTTAATGAGAAAGAATTAAGGAAGTTGGCGAAGGGCGATGCGCGCGCTTTCGAGGCCTTGCACCGAGCCTTTTTC
>CAJPTO010000095.1 GCA_905373605.1 uncultured Prevotella sp. | reverse complement strand
GCTTCGAGAGGCTGACAAGATACTTCTTTTGGTCGCCCGTCTTCGAGGTAACAACGATTTCGCGGTTGCCACGCTTCACCTTACCCATTGTAACTTCGCCATCGATTTCGGAAACGACAGCAGGGTTAGAGGGGTTACGCGCTTCGAAAAGCTCAGTTACACGAGGCAAACCACCGGTGATGTCACCAGCACCGCCCACGGCGCGCGGTATCTTAACAAGCGTTGTACCCGTCTTAATCTTCGCCCCGTCTTCAACCACCACGTGTCCTCCCACAGGGAAGTTGTAGGTACCCAGCACTTCGCCGTTAGCTGCAACGATGTCGCAGGTAGGCACCTTGGTACGGTCTTTGGCATCGGTGATAATCTTTTCGGTAAGTCCCGTGGTTTCGTCTGTTTCTGCACGGAAGGTGGTACCTTCAACAATGTCGTGGAACTTCAGCGTACCAGCATATTCGGAAACGATAACGGCGTTGAAGGGGTCCCACTTGGCAATGAGCGAACCTTTCTTCACCACATCGCCATGCTTGTTGTAGAGCGATGCACCATAGGGAACGTTGAGCGTAGACAGCACGATGGACGTGTTGGGGTCAACGAAACGAATTTCTGCCAGTCGGCTAACCACCATCTCGCAGTTGCGTTCGCCATCTTCGGTGTCTTCAACGAAAGGCACGGTGCGCAACTCATCGAACTCGATGCGCGAGTCGTTTTTGGCCACGATAGAAGCGTTGGCGGCAGCATTACCTGCCACACCACCGGCGTGGAACGTACGAAGCGTAAGCTGTGTACCGGGTTCGCCGATGGCTTGTGCAGCGATAACGCCCACGGCTTCGCCCATTTGCACCATTCGGCTGGTGGCAAGGTTGCGGCCATAGCACTTCATGCACACGCCATGCTTGCTTTCGCAGGTGAGCACCGAGCGTATCTCAACGCTCTCGATGGGCGACTCATCGATGATGCGTGCAATGGGTTCGGTTATTTCTTCGCCTGCCGACACGATGAGTTCGCCCGTTGTGGGATGTATGATGTCGTGAACGGAGACGCGGCCGAGGATGCGTTCGTAAAGCGTGGAGATAATCTCGTCGCCATTTTTCAGTGCGGTGCAAACCAATCCGCGCAGCGTTCCGCAGTCTTCTTCGTTAATAATCACGTCGTGCGAAACGTCAACCAAACGGCGTGTGAGGTATCCAGCGTCGGCCGTTTTCATGGCGGTGTCGGCAAGCCCCTTACGAGCACCGTGCGAAGAGATGAAGTATTCTAGCACCGACATACCCTCTTTAAAGTTAGAGAGGATGGGGTTTTCGATAATCTGTTGTCCTTCGGCACCGGCCTTTTGCGGCTTGGCCATCAGTCCACGCATACCCGAGAGCTGCTTAATCTGGTCTTTCGAACCACGCGCGCCCGAGTCGAGCATCATGAATACGGCGTTAAAGCCTTGGTCGGCCTCGGTCATTTGCTTCATCAGCACGTTGCCCAGGTCGTTGTTAACGTGTGTCCACGTGTCGATAACCTGGTTATAGCGTTCGGTGTCGGTGATGAAACCCATGTTATAATTTTCGGTAATCTGGCGCACCTCTTCGTTACCGCGTTCCACAATCGCTTCTTTCTCGCCGGGGATGATGATGTCGTCGAGGTTGAACGACAGTCCGGCAACGTAAGCCATGCGGTATCCAAGGTTCTTAATGCCATCGAGGAACTCGCAAGCGCGTGCCATACCCACGTTCTTAATTACGTCGGCGATGATGCCGCGGAGGGTTTTCTTCGAGATGATGTCGTTGAAATAGCCCACTTCTTCAGGGATGATGCCGTTAACGATGACGCGCCCCACGGATGTTTCAACCATTCGTGGTTGCAGCTTGCCGTCAACGAGGTCGTTCACCACCACTTTAACAGGCGCGTGCAGGTCGCAACGTCCTTCGTTGTTGGCGATGATGGCCTCTTCGGGTCCATAGAAAGTGAGGCCTGAACCCTTAGCACCTGGACGTATCTTGGTGATGTAGTAAAGGCCAAGCACCATGTCTTGCGAAGGTACGGTGATAGGTGCGCCGTTGGCGGGGTTAAGAATGTTGTGGCTTTGAAGCATCAACACCTGTGCTTCGAGAATGGCTTCATTGCTCAACGGAAGATGGACAGCCATCTGGTCGCCGTCGAAGTCGGCGTTGAAAGCGGTACAAGCCAAGGGGTGAAGCTGAATGGCCTTACCCTCGATAAGCTTGGGTTGGAAGGCCTGGATGCCGAGACGGTGGAGTGTAGGCGCACGGTTGAGCAGCACGGGATGCCCCTTCATCACGTTTTCGAGGATGTCCCAGATAACCGGTTCGCGACGATCGACAATCTTCTTTGCACTCTTCACCGTCTTAACGATGCCGCGCTCGATGAGCTTGCGGATGATGAACGGCTTGTAAAGCTCGGCCGCCATGAGTTTGGGCAGACCGCATTCGCCCATCTTCAGCTCAGGTCCAACGACGATAACCGAACGTGCGGAATAGTCTACACGCTTACCCAAGAGGTTTTGGCGGAAGCGTCCGGCCTTACCTTTGAGCGAGTCGGAAAGCGACTTCAGCGGACGATTGCTCTCGCTTTTCACGGCCGAGCTCTTGCGCGAGTTGTCGAACAAGCTGTCGACAGCCTCTTGCAACATACGCTTCTCGTTGCGGAGGATAACCTCGGGAGCCTTAATCTCTACGAGTCGCTTCAAACGATTGTTACGTATGATGACGCGGCGATAGAGGTCGTTGAGGTCGGATGTGGCGAAACGGCCACCATCCAGCGGCACGAGTGGGCGCAATTCGGGTGGAATAACGGGGATTATCTTCAAGATCATCCACTCGGGGCGGTTGATGTCGGTGCTGGAACGGAAAGCTTCCACCACTTGCAGACGCTTCAAGGCCTCTGTTTTGCGTTGTTGGCTGGAGTCGTTGTTGGCCCTATCGCGCAGTTCGTATGAAAGTGCGTCGAGGTCTAGTCCTGCCAAGAGGTCGTAAACGGCCTCAGCACCCATCTTCGCGATGAACTTGTTGGGGTCGGAGTCGTCGAGGAACTCGTTGTTGGGGTCAACCTGCGTTTCGAGTATGTTGAGGTATTCGTCTTCAGAGAGCAAGTCCATCTGATGCGAGCCGTTGAGTTCTTCGCCTTCGCTGTCCTTGCGTCCTTCAAGCACGCCGGGTTTGATAACGATGTACTTCTCGTAGTAAACCACGGTGTCGAGTTTCTTTGTAGGCAATCCCAAGAGGTAGCCTATCTTGTTGGGAAGCGAACGGAAATACCAAATGTGAGCCACAGGCACAACGAGTTCGATGTGTCCGGAGCGTTCGCGGCGCACCTTTTTCTCGGTAACTTCCACACCGCAACGGTCGCACACGATGCCCTTATAGCGAATGCGCTTGTATTTTCCGCAGGCACACTCGTAATCCTTTGTAGGACCGAAGATGCGTTCGCAGAAAAGACCGTCGCGTTCGGGCTTATACGTGCGGTAGTTGATGGTTTCGGGCTTTGTTACCTCACCATACGAATTTTCCAAGATTTCTTCGGGCGAAGCCAATCCGATGGTAATCTTCGTGAAATTGTTCTTTACCTTTGTATCTTTTTTAAAAGCCATTTTTACTTTTTCAATTAAGGGTGTGAATTAATCCATCTTGATGCTCAGTCCCAGACCGCGAAGCTCGTGCAGAAGCACATTGAGCGACTCGGGAATGCCTGGTGTTGGCATCGGTTCGCCTTTGACGATGGCTTCGTAGGCCTTAGAGCGACCCACAACATCATCACTCTTGATGGTGAGGATTTCTTGAAGGATGTGGCTTGCACCGAATGCTTCGATGGCCCAAACTTCCATTTCTCCGAAACGCTGTCCACCAAACTGCGCCTTACCACCGAGTGGTTGCTGGGTGATGAGCGAGTAGGGGCCGATGGAACGTGCGTGCATCTTGTCTTCTACCATGTGGCCGAGCTTCAAGAAGTAGGTAACACCCACGGTTGCAGGCTGGTCGAACTTCTCTCCAGTTTCGCCATCGTAGAGGTATGTTGAGCAAAGATGGGGCAAACCAGCCTTGTCGGTCCATTCGGAGAGGTCGTCTAGCTTCGCTCCATCGAAGATAGGAGTAGCGAATTTCAGTCCCAAGTTTTTGCCGGCAGCACCTAAGATGGCTTCGAAAATCTGCCCGAGGTTCATACGCGAGGGCACACCAAGGGGGTTAAGCACGAGGTCTACGGGGCGTCCGTCTTCGAGGAAGGGCATGTCTTCCATGCGAACCACCTTCGAAACGATACCCTTATTACCATGTCGACCAGCAAGTTTGTCGCCAACGCCAATCTTACGTTTCTTGGCAACGTACACTTTGGCCATTTGGAGAATGCCCGATGGCAGCTCGTCGCCGATGGTTATGGCGAACTTGCGGCGTTTGAGCTCGGCATCCAGCAGCTTATACTTGCGGATGTAGTTCATGATGAGCTTCTGAATGAGGTCGTTGACATGGTCGTCGTCGGTCCAACCGTTCGACTGGATGCCATCGTACTCCAAGTTCTTCAGCGTTGCCGCGGTGAACTTGCTACCCTTGTTGATGATTTCGGCACCCGTGTAGTCTTTAACGCCCTGCGACACCTTGTCTTCGGTGAGTTCGAGCAGCTTGTCTACGAGGATGTCCTTGAGGTCTTCGTTCTTAACCTCGTACTCTTCGTCTATCTTGGCAAGGATAACCTTGTCTTGTTTCTTCGACTCGCGTGTCTTGATGGCGCGCGAGAACATTTTCTTGTCTATAACAACGCCGCTGAGAGAGGGGTTGGCCTTAAGCGAAGAGTCTTTAACATCGCCGGCCTTGTCGCCGAAGATGGCACGAAGCAGTTTTTCTTCGGGCGAGGGATCGCTTTCTCCCTTTGGCGAAATCTTACCGATGAGGATGTCGCCTGGCTCAATGCGAGCGCCCACACGTACCACACCGTTGTCGTCTAGGTCTTTTGTAGCCTCTTCGCTAACGTTGGGAATGTCGCTTGTAAACTCTTCCACGCCGCGCTTTGTTTCGCGAACATCGAGCGAATACTCGTCTACATGCACAGAGGTAAGAACGTCATCGCGCACCAAACGTTCGGAAAGCACGATGGCATCCTCGTAGTTGTAACCCTTCCACGGCATGTAAGCCACGAGCAAGTTTCGGCCAAGAGCCAACTCACCGTTCTCGGTGGCATAGCCTTCTGTGAGGATGTCGCCCGCCTTAACACGTTGTCCCTTCACGCAAATGGGTCGAAGGTCGATGGTCATGTTTTGGTTTGTGCGGCGGAACTTCGGCACGCGATATTCTTTCAGCGCGGGTTCGAAGCTTACGTACTCTTCGTCTTCGGTACGATCGTATAGAATGCGGATGGTTGTTGCGTCAACATAGTCGATAACGCCGTCGCCCTCTGCCGTAATCATGGTTCGCGAGTCTTCGCACACTTGCTTCTCAAGACCCGTTCCCACGATGGGTGCATCGTTGTGGAGCAAAGGCACAGCTTGGCGCATCATGTTACATCCCATCAGTGCGCGGTGGCCGTCGTCGTGTTCCAAGAAGGGGATAAGCCCAGCCGAAACGGATGCAATCTGCTGCGGCGAAACGTCCATGAGGTCCACTTCGGCGGGAGCAACAACGGGGAAATCGGCATCTTGGCGGCATTTCACCACGTCGCGGATGAAAGTTCCGTCTTCGTTCAGCGGCGCGTTGCCCTGACCGATGATGTGGTCTTCCTCCTCTTCAGCAGTTAGGTACACCAGATTTTTATTGTCGAGGTCTACCACACCTTCAGAAACCTTGCGGTAAGGCGTCTCGATAAAGCCCAGTTCGTTGATGTTGGCGTATACGCAGAGCGAAGAGATAAGTCCGATGTTAGGACCTTCAGGGCTCTCGATGGGGCAAAGGCGACCATAGTGCGTATAGTGAACGTCACGCACTTCGAAGCCGGCACGCTCACGAGAAAGACCTCCGGGGCCGAGTGCCGAAAGGCGACGCTTGTGCGTAACCTCAGCAAGCGGATTGGTTTGGTCCATGAATTGCGAGAGCGGGTTGGTGCCGAAGAACGAATTGATGACGCTCGATATTGTCTTGGCGTTAATCAAGTCGGTGGGCGTAAACACCTCATTGTCGCGCACGTTCATACGTTCGCGAATGGTACGGCTCATACGCGCAAGGCCTATAGAGAACTGGTTGGCCAGTTGTTCGCCCACGGTACGTACGCGGCGATTGCTCAAGTGGTCGATGTCGTCAACCGTTGCGTTGGAGTTAACCAGCTGAATGAGGTATTTGATAATCTCGATGATGTCGTCTTTGGTGAGCACACGGGTGTCCATGTCCGTGTCCAAGCCAAGCTTCTTGTTGATGCGATAGCGTCCCACCTCGCCCAAGTCGTAGCGTTTGTCCGAGAAGAAAAGGTTTTGGAACACTTCCCTAGCACTGGCATCATCGGCAGGATCGGCGTTGCGAAGTTGGCGATAGATGTACAGCACAGCCTCTTTCTCAGAGTTGCTGGGGTCTTTCGCCAACGTGTTGAAGATGATGGAGAACTTGTTAGCGGCATCGGCATCCTTGTGAAGCAACACGGTAGAAACGCCGCTGTCGAGAATTTCGCCAACGTTTTCTTCGGTTATCTCCGTTTCGCGCTCCATAATCACCTCGTTGCGCTCGATGGAAACCACTTCGCCCGTATCCTCGTCAACGAAGTCTTCGTTCCAACTTTTCAGCACACGAGCGGCAAGACGCTTGCCAAGGGCATCTTTCATGTTCTTCTTGTTCACCTTCACCTCTTCGGCAAGGTCGAAAATTTGCAGGATGTCGCGGTCGTTTTCGTAACCGATGGCACGAAGCAGGGTTGTAACGGGCAACTTCTTCTTACGGTCGATGTAGGCATACATCACGTTGTTGATGTCCGTTGCGAACTCAATCCACGATCCTTTGAAGGGGATGATGCGTGCCGAATAGAGCATCGTTCCGTTGGCATGCACGCCTTGTCCGAAGAAAACGCCGGGCGAACGGTGCAGCTGCGACACCACAACACGCTCGGCACCGTTGATAACAAACGTACCGTTAGAGGTCATGTAGGGTATTGTACCCAAGAAAACGTCTTGTATGAACGTACCGAAATCCTCGTGATCGGGGTCGGTACAATACAGTTTCATCTTGGCTTTCAAGGGAACACTGTATGTTAGTCCGCGTTCCAAGCATTCGTCGATGGTGTAACGCGGTGGGTCGATATAATAATCGAGGAACTCAAGAACGAAGTTGTTTCTTGTGTCGGTAATAGGGAAGTTCTCGGCGAACACCTTATATAATCCGTCGTTCTTGCGTTCTTCGGGTGGAGTGTCTAACTGTAAGAAGTCTTTGAAGGACTTTAACTGCACATCGAGGAAATCCGGATAGGGCATCGGATTATGAACGCTGGCGAAATTTACTCTGTTATCAACAATTTTTGAAGCCATTCAATGTTATGTTATATATAATGTGTATAGGCGTGAGCCTTATGTTATCCGGTTCGTTTGTAATGGGCTTGTGGTTGTTTCCTGGAAAAGAAACCTTTCAGAACCGCCTATCATATATGGTGGAGGAGGGTTGTTGGTGCCTTTGAAAAGAAATAAGACACAAAAAGGTTAGGACTCACCTACTGGGCAAATCCTAACCATATTATCGGAGTTGGGGTTGTTCTTACTTCAGCTCAACCTTAGCACCGGCTTCTTCGATAGCCTTCTTCAGGTTCTCGGCCTCGTCTTTAGACATGCCTTCCTTCAAAGTAGAGGGAACGCCGTCTACAAGGTCCTTAGCTTCTTTCAAGCCCAGGCCGCAAGCTTCCTTAACAGCCTTCACTACTTGAAGCTTAGCCGAACCGGCCTCAACGAGAACAACGTCGAACGATGTCTTCTCCTCAGCACCACCAGCAGCAGCGCCAGCACCAGGAGCAGCAGCAACAGCAACAGCTGCAGCAGCGGGTTCAATGCCGTATTCCTCTTTGAGGACATTTGCCAACTCGTTTACTTCTTTTACTGTCAAATTTACCAATTCTTCAGCGATAGCTTTGATATCTGCCATTTTATTCTAAATTTTAATTGTTTTTAATATAAGTGTTGTTGATTGACTTTTAATTGAACTCCCCCACGAACATCATCTGTTATGCCACGAGAGGAAGACTCAACGAATTATTCAGCACGCTCGCCCAAAGTCTTGAGCACACCATGAATGGTGCCTGCGCCTGATTGAAGAGCAGAGATAACGTTCTTTGCAGGCGATTGCAGCAGAGCCACAATGTCGGCAATAACTTCGTTCTTGCTCTTGAGGGCAACAAGTTCGTCCAGCTTGTCGGCACCCACGTAGAAGCTTTCTTCTGCGTAAGCGGCCTTCAGCGAGGGAACACCCTCTTTCTTATAGTCGTTCAGCAATTTTGCAGGTTCGTTTGCAACCGTGGTGAACATGATTGCAGTGGTACCTTTCAATGTGCCGTACAAGGGTTCGAAATCGATGTCTGAAGCCTCGAAAGCTTTGTGCAGAAGCGTATTCTTCACAACAGAAAGCTTAATTTCCTTCTTGAAGCAAGTTGCGCGCAACTTCGTTGTGGCCTCAGCGTTAAGCCCAGCCAAGTCTACAAGATAGAAATGAGGATACTCCTTCAGCTTCTTACCGAGTTCTACGATGATAGTATCTTTTACTTCTTTCTTCATTTTACAAAACTTTTAGAGTTATTCAACTGATTTCGGATCAATCTTGATACCCTTACTCATCGTGCTTGAAATAAAGATACTCTTGATGTACGTACCCTTAGCAGCGGCAGGTTTGAGCTTGATTACAGTGTTGACGAATTCTTTCGCATTCTGATAAATCTGCTCGGGAGTGAAAGAAACCTTTCCGATTGAGGTATGGATAATACCAGCCTTGTCTACCTTGAAATCGATTTTACCCGACTTGATGTCTTTCACTGCCTTTGCCACGTCCATCGTTACCGTGCCGCTCTTGGGGTTAGGCATCAGTCCGCGAGGGCCGAGGATACGGCCTACGCTACCTACCTTACCCATTACCGAAGGCATGGTGATGATAACGTCGATGTCGGTCCAGCCACCTTTGATCTTCTCGATGTACTCGTCAAGACCAACATAGTCGGCACCAGCTTCTTTGGCAGCAGCTTCAGCATCTGGCGTACAAAGCACCAACACGCGAACCGTCTTACCCGTTCCGTTAGGAAGCGTGCAAACGCCGCGAACCATCTGGTTGGCCTTGCGAGGGTCTACACCCAAGCGTACGTCGATGTCGAGAGAAGCGTCAAACTGAGTGGTGGTGATTTCCTTCACCAGCTCAGCAGCCTCTTTTAGTGTATAGGCTTTCCCTGCTTCAATCTTATCAGCTACTGATTTTTGCTTTTTTGTCAGTTTACTCATTTTCTTAATTGAAGTTTTAATTATTCACCAGGGAACTCCCCATTTACAGTAATACCCATACTTCTTGCCGTACCTGCGATAAGCTTCATGGCAGACTCAACCGTAAAGCAGTTCAAGTCTTTCATCTTATCTTCAGCTATCACTTTGATCTGCTCCCATGTAACAGAAGCAACCTTCTGCCTGTTTGGCTGAGCAGAACCACTCTTCACCTTGGCAACTTCCTTTAGTTGTACGGCTGCGGGTGGGGTCTTGAGCTCAAAGCTGAATGACTTGTCAGTATAGTAGGTGATGACTACCGGTATTACTTTACCGGCCTTGTCTTGAGTTCTTGCGTTGAACTCCTTGCAGAACCCCATGATGTTGATACCTTTCGAACCCAATGCAGGGCCTACGGGAGGAGAGGGGTTAGCAGCGCCACCTTTAATCTGTAACTTGATTAATCCAGCAACTTCTTTAGCCATTTGTTGTTAATATTAAAAATTGATTTTTGTGAAAGCATTGCGCCCGTAACTGCGGTTAGCCTTCTTTTTCTACTTGCATAAAACCTAACTCCAAAGGCGTCTTGCGCCCAAAGATCTTGACCATCACCTTCAGCTTGTGCTTCTCCGTGTTCACCTCTTCGATGACACCGGTGAAACCGCTGAAAGGCCCATCCGTTACCTTCACCGTTTCGTCTACAGAATAAGGAATGTCGATGTCGTTCTCCAACTCTGTGTTTTCTGCGGCACCGAGCATGCGGTTGATGTCGGCTTGAGGCACGGGAGAGGGATTATCCAGTCCGCCAAGAAATCCTAAGACATTAGGCATGAACCTCAGTGTGTGCGCTACGTCGCCTTTAAGATCGGCCTCAACAAACACATAGCCGGGAAGACTTATCTTCTCTTTCTCCACGCGTTTGCCATTACGCAAAGACGCCTGTTTTTCCATCGGTATCAATACCTGAAAAACATGCGACTGAAGCAACGTGTTGTGTTTCAATTCGGCCTCGATGTATTCTTTCACCTTTGCCTCTTTTCCACTAACAGCACGAAGCACATACCAATTTTTCTGTGTCTCTGCCATCGTTTCTTAACTAATTAACCCGGATAAATGCCATGCATGATGAACTTGAACGCGCTGTCCATGGCGAACACCACGAGTGCAATGACTAGGGAAGCAGATAATACAACCATTGCACTGTGTGTTAGTTCGGCACGCGTAGGCCAAGTAGTATTATGCGCCAGCTCGTTGTAGCAAGCCTTGCAGTAGTTTACTATCTTCTTAAACATATTATCTTCTTATTTGCACGGGAAGGAGGACTCGAACCCACGACCCTCGGTTTTGGAGACCGATGCT
>CAJPTO010000094.1 GCA_905373605.1 uncultured Prevotella sp. | reverse complement strand
GAATACACCATTGCAGCGGCAGACATCACCGAGTCGGCCACGCAAGATTCGCTTTCTTTCGTGCTTCCTCGCGTGCCATCTTCCGCTGGTGTGCTGTCTGTAAAGGCTTTAGGCGGCACCGTTTCCGTTCCTTTCTATCAGCGTTCAACGGTGTTCTGCGACTTCGACAGCAAGTTTGGCTGGTGGTCGTGGGGTGGAAACGAGGCTACAGAGGTCACTGCAAAGCTCGCACCTGCTGCAAAAGATGGCAAGTTCTATGGTGTTGAGGGCGAAGTAACCGACCGTTGGTGGTGGGGAAACCTTTATTTCGGAGGCTTCTCTCTGCCTACAGCCATTGCCGATGCCACACCTGTGGGCAATATTAAGGTGTGTTTCGAATGCTATATTGCCAAACCCTTGCAAGGAACGCAATTCAATTTCAGCTTCATAGACGACGATGCAGGTGTGATGAAGGCCACAGGAAGCCTGACAATTACCGACCGCGTAACAGGTAAACAGCCAGTTGGTGAATGGTTCTCGGCCGAAATTCCGCTCTCATCTTTCACTTCTGCCGCCACTTATGGCGTTATGCGTGCCGCTCACAATGGCTCGTTCCACATCAACACCCGTCCTTCCGAGCAGGTTCTCGGCAGCACCGTCGGCGTGTATTACTTTGTTTCGCAACAGATACTCGTAATCGTGGGCGAATGGGGCGTGGAAGACGGCAGTAAGGCCGTTGATAGCGAGCGTGCCAAGTATGTTGCGGCCTTTAAGGCAAAGGCAAAAGCCCTTGGCATAGGCTGCATTTATTGGTACGATCTTATCGACCGCAACACTTACGCTTGGAAATATCCACTTACGGGTGCGGCTGTTGCTGGAAACTGATTAAAGGTGAAGGGTGCCTACTGCCCATTATCTTATCACACAACACAATGGATATGAACCCTGTTGACAGCTGTCAAACGTGCAGTTGACAGCTGTCAACAATCAACTTACCATAACATTTCAGGGTGATAGCACATTTTCCATGAAAAACACACACCATGAATTATCGCTTTTCTTTATTGGCTGGTTCTAAAATATGAAGGCCTTTCTTGTTCGAACTCCTTTTAAAACCCGTGTAATGACATGGGGTGGGGGATTTAACGTTGGTGTAAACCGCGTGTTTTTTCTTCTTAAATTCGTTTTTGGCGCAATTTATTATAATATTCACAAACCATTACACAGCTTATAAAAGAGAAAAACTATCTTTGCCAATAGATTTCATTCACATCGCCCATAAGGCTTGAGAATTGGGGGATACACCAGTCTATCATCAACATCTAAACAATAACGATCTATGCAATTAAATGTTTTGGAAAAAGGGTTTGCGGCCTTGATTGCCGCGTTGATGCTAACAACACCCTCGGCTGCACAGACCGACACGCAGACGAAAAAGCAAAAAGAGAGTTCCACAACCAGCAAGGAAGAGAGCAACCGCAACGTGATGCTCAACGCCGCAAGTGCAAACGGGCCGCGCGAGATACAGATTGGCCTGCCTTCGGCCGACGTTAACGTGCTGGAAAACGGCCTTCCCGTTACCTATGCCACCAATCCGCGCAGCGTTAACTCGCTGTGGAGAGCCGATGCAAGCTTGGAACATCAGGGACTTTTGAAGATTGCCGAGACGGCCATTACCACGGGTAACATCGGTTATGCCGTTAACTCGTTCACCCGTTTGGGCGAAGAAGGCTTTAACGGACTTCTCAATTACAAGACAAACCATTTTGGTTTGCAAGAGTTTTCGCTCAACCTCAACGGCGCATTGGGCAAAGGCTGGTATTACAGTGCAAGCCTTTACCAAGATTTCGACCCAGGAACGTTCAAGATTAAGTCGTCGCAGCTGCAAGACCGTACACAGATTTACAAAGCCTCGCTAACAAAACGTTACGCCGAGGGCCGCGGAACGTTCACCGCCATGTATGCATACAGCAACAGCCATCCCGTTTATACCTACGCCACGCAGTCGGCTCCGTTCTATTATGTGGGCGACGGAAGCGTGCGCGAATATGGCAAGTTCAAGCTCGGCACCACCTCTTACCTGCCTATGGAGGGCAACATCACCTATCGCGACATGCGAACGGGCGAGCTGAAAGAAACATCCATGTATGATGCCATCGCCAACCGTTCCAGCCAAGTGTCGCTCATCAACAGCCTAGACCTTGGCAAAGGGCTGCTTTGGAAGATTGCCGCACGCTTCGACCACGGCCATGCAGCACTGGTTTACCAAACGCCGATGTCGCTCATCAGCGGAACGGGGCTGAGCGCTTACGACTTCAAGTATCGCGACATCAGCGGAAACGAGGCCAGCTATAAGGGCGAATATGTGCAAACGCGCATGTCGTGCCTTAACTCGGGCGACGTTAACGAGCTGCTCTTAACCACCGAGTTGAGCAAGAAGTTCAGCAACTCCACCCTGCGCTTGGGCCTCAACGAATGGTATTACCACATCAATTACACCTCCAACACCTCGATGTACGCCCAGAGTGTGCCGGCAGACGGTGGCTATGCGCTGCGCCTTTTCGATAAGAAGCTAGGCAACTCCGTGTTCTACGACTATAACAAAAACGCCTCCGAGTTTTATAATGGTCACGAGAACAAGCTGGCTTTCTACTTCACCCACGATTGGGACCCGATGCCGAAGCTCAACCTTTATTATGGTGCGCGCATCGAGATGCAGAACCTTAAGGGCGAAAACCTGGCCGTGAAGAACAGCGCGGGCGAGTATGTGGGCCGCTTTGCCGACTACTATAACGGCGCAACGGCTGCCGATGGCACTAAGATTGCTCCCACCAAGCTGGACTATAACTGGCTGAACTACGACCTTGCGCTGGCTGCCACGTATAAGATAACGCCACAATTCGGCCTTACGGGCGACTTCACCTACATTGTTCAGCATCCCAAGTTCGAGGCTTTCGCGCCCGCAACGCTCCCCAACACCGACCGCATCAGCGTTCCCTTGGGACGTGCCGGCGTTTATTACAACAACTCGTGGCTGTCGTTAACCTCGCTGTTCTCGTACATTTCGAAAACCAACAACAACTCAACGCTCAACCTCCAGCACGGTTCGGAGATTATGGCCGCCCCGCTAACCTTCGACATTCAAACCCTTGGCTGGACCACCGACGTTGTTGCACGTCCCTTGAAAGGCTTGGAAGTGCACTTCCTCTTCACCTATCAGAAGCCCACTTACAAGAAATACGAAACCTCGGTGACGTTCTCCGATGGTTATGTGGGCGTGATTGATGCCACAGGCAACACCGTGGCCGAGATACCCAACGTGATTATCGAGTTCGATCCCAGCTACATGATAACGCGCGACATCAGGCTTTGGACCTCTTTCCGCTACTTCAGCCGCACTTATGCCAACATCAACGAGGCCTATTATTTCAATGGCCGTTGGGAAACTTTCGGCGGTGTGAACTGGCAAGTGAACCCCAAGCTCTCACTAGGATGCACAGTTGTGAACTTCCTGAACCAGACTGGCGCCAAGGGAAGCATCGCCGGTGCAGAGTTGATAACGAAAGACGAGGCTGCAAAATTCAGCAACACGCTGATGACGGGTAGCTACTTGCGGCCTTTCACCGTGGAATTTACTGCCTCGCTGAAGTTCTAAAGCGTTTTTTTTCGGACTTGCCCGACAAGCTCTGACCAGTCTGACTTGTCTGATTAGTCCGATTAATCCGACAATGTCCGACCAGTCCGACCAGTCCGACCAGTCTGACTAGTCCGAGAAGTCTGACCAATCCGACCAGTCCGACAATGTCCGACCAGTCCGACTTGTCCGACTTCCCCCAACATCCAACACAAAAACTAACATCATCCCACAATGATTAAAATCTTCGCAACCGCCCTGTTGGCCGCCTTTTCGGCCATGCAGGCACAGGCGCAAGCCATCAACATATCGCAAAAGGGCGACACCACCATCCTTACCATACCCCATTCGCCCAAGTATCTCATCCTTCCCGTGGAGGAAGACATGCCCGAAGCGCAGGTGTTGCTCGACAATGGGCGGCCTACCGACACGTGGATGGACGTGCGGCTGGCACAAAATGCCACCGACTATGAAGTGCCTTTCGCCCTGAACGAGGGAAAGACATCGGTGGTTAAGTTGCTCAATGTGAAGGCAGATGCACTGGCTTTGAAGCCCGGAACGATGCGTCTGTCTAACGAATGGAGCGTAAAGAACACCGACTTTTATCGTCCGGCCTACCATCACACGCCACCTTACGGCTGGATGAACGACCCCAACGGCATGTTTTTCAAAGATGGCGTGTACCATCTATGCTTCCAATACAACCCTTATGGCTCTAAATGGGGCAACATGCACTGGGGACACGCCGTAAGTAGCGACATGGTGCACTGGAAACACGTGGAGCCAACACTGGCACGCGACCCTATGGGCCACATCTTCTCCGGTTCGGCCGTGGTGGATAAGCAGGGAACAGCTGGCTATGGAAAGGATGCAGTGGTGGCTTTGTACACTTCGGCCAGCGAAAAGAACGGACAAATACAATGCATGGCCTACAGCACCGACGGCGGATACCATTTCACAAAGTACGAAGGAAACCCTGTTCTTCGCCCCTTTGACGGCCTTAAGGATTTCCGCGACCCCAAAGTGTTCTGGTACGAGCCATCAAAACTGTGGTTCATGATTGTGTCGGCCGACAAGGAAATGCGCTTTTACAGCTCGCCAAACCTCAAGGATTGGACCTACGTAAGTGCCTTCGGGCAGGGCTATGGCGCGCAACCCAACCAGTTTGAATGCCCCGACTTCATCCAAATGCCCGTTGAGGGGCAGCCCGGCAAAAAGAAATGGGTGATGATTGTGAACATCAATCCCGGATGTCTTTTCGGCGGCAGCGCAACAGAATATTTCGTTGGCGACTTCGACGGTAACAAATTCACCTGCGACACGCCCCCCAACGTGGCCAAATTCCTCGATTATGGCAAAGACCATTACGCCACAGTGTGCTTCTCTAACACGGGCGAACGCACATTAGCCTTGGCGTGGATGAGCAATTGGCAATATGCCAACATTACGCCCATCAAGCAATACCGCGGCGCAAACACCCTTCCGCGCGAGCTAAAGCTGTTTGAAAAAGACGGACAATATTATCTTGCGGCCGATGTTGCGCCCGAAGCACTGGCCTTAAGGCAGGCCGAGCGCGATGTTAAGGTGGGCGCGGTGTCGGGTTCGCGCATCGTTAACGGCATTAACAGCAGTGTCGACAATGCCTTTGAGTTGCGCATGCAGGTTACACCGGGCAAAAATGGCGTGGCTGGCGTGGAGCTTTTCAACGACAAGGGCGAGAAAGTGCAGATTTACATCGACCTAAAGGCCAAGCGATTGGTGATGGACCGCACGCAAAGTGGGCTCGTCGACTTTGGCAATAAGGCTGTGCCGCACGACATCGAAAAGGCTTACGACCTGCACGAGCACCGCGAAAAAAAGGAACCCATGCGCAAACGCAACGCTGTGAACTACAAAAACGACTTCGCTCTGGGCACTTGGGCTCCGCTAAGCCTGTGCCAAGGCGGAACCTACAGCGTGGATGTGTGGGTGGACAAGTGTTCTATCGAGATATTTGTAGACGGCGGACGCATTGCCATGACCAATCTGGTGTTCCCCACAAAGCCTTACACCAACGCACGCTTCTTCGCTAAGGGCGCGCCCGCGAAGTTTAATGGCGTGAAGGTTTGTAATGTGGGGCTGTAATAAGCCTCACCCCCAGCCCCTCATCTCCCCAATATTAACATCCAATGAACATCCCAAAACTTCTCATAACCGCCATGCTTACCCTCGTGAGCATGGCGGCAAACGCCCAAAATATGATTTCCGTTCAAACCGACAACGTGCAACTGGTGTTGCAGGTGAAGCCCAATGGCAGGCTTTACCAAGTGTATTTGGGCGAACGACTGGCACCGCAAACGCCACTAAATGGCCTGAACATGCCGCAAGCCAACCAAACTTCGCCCATGTGGGCTGGCTCGGAAGCCTACCCCGTGATGGGAACTGAAGACTATTTTGAACCGGCTTTGCAGCTTACGCACAACAACGGAAACCCCACTTCGGTGCTGAAGTATGTGCGACACACGCAAAACCAACGCCAAGGGGGCACCGAAACCATCGTGCAATTGCGCGATGAGAAATATCCCGTTAGCGTTGCCCTGCACTATATGGCTTACGAAAAGGAAGACATTATCTGCCAATGGGCTGAGATTAGCCACAACGAAAAGAAGCCTGTGCCGCTTGGAAGATACGCTTCGGGCATGCTCTACTTTGAAGAACCCACGTATTATCTCACCGAGTTTAGCGGCGACTGGGCACGCGAAATGCAGATGAGCCAAACGCAATTGAACTTCGGACGCAAGACGATTGACACACGTCTGGGCACA
This sequence comes from uncultured Prevotella sp., assembly GCA_905373605.1. Taxonomy (GTDB): domain Bacteria; phylum Bacteroidota; class Bacteroidia; order Bacteroidales; family Bacteroidaceae; genus Prevotella. The sequence goes on along the minus strand of CAJPTO010000094.1, from coordinate 4,300 downwards.
CGAGCCGCCATGTTGGCCTACCCTTTCTTCGAAGTGGGCTTGGGTTCGCCTGTTGCCGAGAGCCACGGAAAGGTGCTCATGGGCACCATCGGATGGACTGGTAACTTCCGATTTGCATTCGAAGTGGACCACAACAACCAGCTACGCATCCTGGCTGGTATCAATCCCGATGCCGCAACTTACATGCTCGATGCAGGCAAAACGTTCAAAACACCCGAGTTTATCTACACGCTCAGCACGCAAGGAACGGGACGGGGCAGCCGAAACTTCCAACGTTGGGCCTTGAACCACCGCCTCTACATGGCCAAGGAAGACCGAATGACGCTGCTCAACAACTGGGAAAACACCTACTTCGACTTCAACGAACAGAAGCTAGACGCCCTCTTCGGACAGGCTAAAAACCTTGGTGTAGACCTCTTTCTCCTAGACGACGGATGGTTTGGAAACCGCTTTCCACGCAACAACGACGATGCCGGACTGGGCGATTGGCAAGCAAACCGCACCAAACTGCCAGGCGGCATACCGGCCCTGGTGAAGCTTTGCAACGACAAGGGCGTGGACTTCGGCATATGGATTGAACCGGAAATGGTGAACCCCGAAAGCGAACTGGCACGAAACAAGCCGCAATGGATACTGCGTTTGCCCGACCGCGACACCTATCTTTTCCGCAATCAGCTGGTGCTAGACCTATCCAACCCCGAGGTGCAAGACTTTGTTTTCGGTGTCGTTGATGGCTTAATGCGCGAAAATCCCAACATTCGCTTCATGAAATGGGACTGCAACAGCCCCATAACCAACATCTTCTCCCACTACCAAAAGGCGCGGCAAGGCAACCTCTATGTCGACTATGTGCGTGGGCTTTATGCCGTTCTGCAACGTGTGCAGGCCCGTTATCCCAAGCTTTACATCATGCTTTGCTCGGGTGGAGGCGCACGTTGCGACTTCGAAGCACTGAAATACTTCACCGAATTTTGGTGCTCAGACAACACCGACCCCGTCGAGCGCATCTACATTCAGTGGGCTTTCTCCCACTTCATGCCCGCAAAAGCCATGTGTTCGCACGTAACCGACTGGAACAAGAACGCGCCCGTGAAGTTTCGTTTAGACGTGGACTTCTCCTGTAAGTTGGGCTTCGACCTCGACCTTAAGCACCTTTCGGCCGAAGATTTAGCTTATTGTCAGTCGGCCCTGAAAGAATATAACCGGCTCAAACCCATCGTCTTCGCCCCCAATCTCTACCGCTTGGTGTCGCCCTACGAAACAAACCACTGCGTGCTGATGCGTGTTAACGATGCCCAGACCCACGCCTTGCTCTTTGCTTACGACCTACATCCGCGCTTCAACGAAACCATCATCAACACGCGCCTGCAAGGATTGGACCCCACGGCTACCTATCGTGTGCGCGAAATATGCCTCATGCCGGGACAACAGAGCCAGTTGCCTTTCAATAACCAGGTCTTTACGGGCGACTACCTGCACAAGGTGGGGTTGAAAGTGCTGGGCGGAAAACAGCTGGACAGCCGCATCATCGAGTTGGTGAAAGAGTAAAGGCAATGCCGAAGGGGGCTCATCGCCCTCATGCCAAGCGCGAAAAACCTGTGCGTGCTTGAGCAATGACATTCGGCATTGAATGCGTTCTGCCAACAATGTCAAACACGGAGTGTAACAAACTGCACCCCGTGTTTTTTGTTGGTGCAGAGAAGTGAGCGGCTTCATCGTTCCCTTGTTTCAAAGCAAGACTGAATGCAACAAGCTTTCGCTACTGATTTTGCCGCTACTTACAAACGAAAAAAATCCCGTTTCCGAAGTTGGAAACGAGATTTTTCATTCTGTGGGCGCTGACGGATTCGAACCGCCGACCCTCTGCTTGTAAGGCAGACGCTTTTCACCCTGATTTTATGGAAAAAAGACAGTCTCTTTTGCCGTGAATGTAAAATAAAGTGGCATGATGAGGTGGCGAAAGGCATTTTTTCCCTACCTTTGTGTATTCATCACAATTGATGCAGCACATGAAACGACTCCTCTTTACGATTGTCTTGGCGGCCGTTGTCCACAGCACAACTTGCGCTAGACCCAAACGGGGCGGCACAATCAATGCCGCTTGCACCGCGTTGGTACACAAAACAGGCAGTACATCGGCCTATGTCGGGCAAGAAAACAAGGCCGACAACGCACCTTTCTTCATCAAGCCGGTGAGCATCGACACCACTTGGGGCGACTGGCAGATACATGTACGGCAGTTTTACAACGGCAGGAAATTTGTCCACGATAAGGAAACCTATGCCGATTACGCCGTGAACATCAACGTGATTAAGGCAGGCAAGCCCGTGTTTAAGGATTATAAGGTAGATTCTAAGTCGCTGATGGGCGGGCTAAGGCACAAGGGATTTCACCTCTCCTTGTACCAACAGCTCTTCATCACCCCCACATCGGTTTACGTTGGCTTTGCCTATTGCGAACCCGAAAGCGACAATTGCGCCGAAAACATCTTGGCTTTGAGCAGTGATGGTACGGTGAGAATATACCAAACCGACCTCGCTTCGGCCGAAGGAGAGATGGATATGTACGTTACTGACGTGTATTGGTTTTACGCTTTCTATGTCAACGAGCTGTCGCAAGCCCGACCTAGCACGGCTGCCATTAGTCAAGTGCTAGGCAAATATTGCACAAAGGCGTTTGCCCAACGGCTGCAAAGCCAAACGCTCACAGACAACTTGCTGCTTGGGTCGCCGCAATTCGACCATCGTTGGCTGCGTTCTTTTGAAGTGCACGACATGGATGAGGCCACACATACGTGCATCGTGAACTACAAACGGGCCGATGGAACAATGGTTTACAAGCGACTTCACCTGCAGCTGAAGCCCGATACGGAATACGAGTATCTCATTGACGGCGTGACAGATGCCACTGCCAACGACCTGCCTCATGCGAATGACGAAACAGAAACTCCGTAAAATGGGCCACACCTGCCGCGAATGCACCCGCTTGTCGCCTTTCGCAGCAAAAAAAAATGACGTGAAATGCATGCGGATAAATAATTTTTTATTACATTTGCCGAACTAACCAAATAGAAATAAGTAATGAATAAGCTCATCTTTACACTCTCCTTGGTGGCCGCAATGTTGCTTGGGGCCTGTACAGGAAACAAAAAAAACGACGCAAACGGCAATGGCAACGACTCGGCAACGGCAAAAAAAGACAGCGCAATGCTGTATGTGGAGGAGGAAGACAAAACAGATTACTCCAAATTTATCGAACCACCCACACGCATTGACACCGTCGTGGGCGACTGGGAAATACATGTGCGCCAGGTTTACGATGGAAGTAAGTTTAAGGTAGGTAAAGATGTATACCCCTACTATGCGCTGAAATGCAACATCTTCAAGGCTGGCAAGCCCGTGTTTAAAGATTATAAGTTGGATACCAAGGCGATTGCTGGGTCGTATTACGCTAAAGGAATGTACTTGGGACTCGATTCAGAGCCTGTTATCACCGAGACTTCGATTTACCTGGCTCTGTCTTATTTCATTCCAGAAACAGATGATGGCACTGCGTTCATGTTGGTTTTATGCGCCGATGGCAAGGTGAGAAAGAGCGAAATATCGCTTATCTCGGCCGATGGGAGCATGGAAGGTTATGTTTATGACATCAACACGTTCTATGCCATGTATGTAAACGAGCTGTCGCAACCCACACCTAACGCGGCTGCCATACAGAAAGTGCTGAGCAAATATTGCACAAAAGGCTTTGCACAAAAGATGCACAACAAGACGATTAAGAACAATCCGCTGCTTGGTCCGGGCAAGTTCGACTATCAATGGCTGCGTTCTCTTGGCATACACGATAAGGGTGAAGACAACAGTTGCATCATCGAGTTTGGCATGCCTGGCGGAAAGAAGGTTTATAAGCGGCTGTTTCTGCAACGGAAACCAAGAACCGAATACGATTTCATCATATCTGGCGTGACGGATGCCACTGCCGATGAAGTGCCTTCTACGCTAGGCGAGGGCGAAGGGGATGAAGAATACGAAGGGGATGTGTAGGCTGAAGAACGAGTACCAGCATCTTGTAGCCACGCTACCAGCATCTTGTAGCGCCAGTACCAGCATCTTGTAGCGTCAGTACCAGCATCTTGTAGCGCCAGTACCAGCGGCGTTGTACTGATAAGAATGCACAAGAACGTTGGCATATGGCTGGTTCTAAAAATTGCCTTTGCTGTATTTTTAGCTTTTAGCTGAGCAGATCTTGTTTACGATTGAAGGAGCATAGTGGACTATGCGACTAAAAGAGTAAGCGAAAG
>CAJPTO010000093.1 GCA_905373605.1 uncultured Prevotella sp. | reverse complement strand
AACAAGCGTGGTGAAAGCCACTGAAACGGCCGTTGGAACAGACGGAATGCTCAAAGAATACACGGGATGGACCAATCGTTTCATCTTCCCACCCTATGATTTCGGGCTGGCCGACACGATGATGGCCAACTTCTACCACCCACTTTCCACACTTCTCATGTCTACTGCCGCCTTCGGAGGCTACGACCTCGTGATGGAAGCCTATCGACTGGCTGTGGAAAACGAGTACAAGTTTGGTTGCTTTGGCGACGCATTGCTCATCCTTAACGACTAACAAGCGTGAGCGAACACCGCGTTTACATGAGCCTTGGTGCCAACTTGGGCGACAGAGAGGCCAACATCAAGCTGGCCATCAAACAAATTTCAGAGCTGATTGGCCCCGTTGTGCGCCAATCGGCTCTGCTCGAAACGGCTCCTTGGGGGTTTCATTCGGCCAATTCTTTCATCAATGCCGCCGTATGCAGCCAAACAAAGCTTTCGCCTAGGGAGGTGCTTGAGGCCACACAAGGCATAGAACGCTCACTGGGAAGAACACAAAAAAGCAACAATGGACACTATCATGACCGCCCGATAGACATCGACATCTTGCTTTATGATGACCTGAACGTGAACGAACCCGACCTCGTTATACCGCATCCGCTGATGAACGAACGGCAATTCGTGATGCAACCGCTTAGCGAAATCATCGAATAAGGACGCTTAACATAAGCGTTATGACGCTAATAAAACTGCACACTGCCACATAACGCACCATTCCCCACCCCACACTTCACCTGCATTTCATCCTTCAACACCATGTTCCCTACCCGTTCTTTACTTGCCATTGCCCTCTCGGCAGTTTCCGTTTGCGGCTTTGCCAAGGGCAAACAGCAAGGCTTGCTCACACTCTTCGTGGGCACTTACACCGAAGACAGTCCCTCGGAAGGCATCTACGTCTACAGCTTCAACCAAGAAACCGGCGCATTCTCACTGCGTTCTTCGGCCAAAGCTGCCAATCCTTCGTTCGTGGCAATCGCGCCAAACGGCCGCCAACTTTATGCCGTTAGCGAGTTTAACGATGGTAGACAAGGGGCTTATAGCTTCGACTTCAACCCCGAAACGGCCCAACTTTCGAACCCCACCTTTGCCTCAACCAAAGCTGGGCACAGCTCCAACCTGCCTGAAAACCGCCCTGGTAGCGACCCTTGCAACCTCTATACCGAGGGTAATTGCCTTGTAACGGCCAACTATTCGGGTGGCGACATCTCTTCGTTTAGGCTCGATAAGCAAGGACACCTCTACGAAGCTCCACAACAAATATGCTTCACAGGCCGCGACTCAGCCACGCTGGCCCACATCCATTGCGGCATTCCAACCCCAGATGGCAAACACTTCTTAGCCACCGACCTCGGCAACGACCGCATATATCGATTCGATTTCAACCCACAAGGCGATGAAATTCTTACGCATGCCGTAATTGCTTACGAGGCGAAACGCGGCGAAGGACCACGACATATGGTTTTCGACAGCGAGGGAAAGCACCTCTATCTCATTAACGAACTGGGTGGAACGTGCACCGTTCTTAGCTATAACGACGGTAATCTCACCGAACTGCAAACGCTAATGGCCGATGAAGGCGGCGGACATGGCAGTGCAGACATACACATCAGCCCCGACGGACGGTTTCTTTACACCTCGCACAGACTGAAAAAAGACGGCATCGCCATCTTCGAAATCAACGAACAAACGGGCCTTCTCACCAAAGTGGGCTATCAATTAACGGGCATTCACCCACGAAACTTCACCATCACGCCCAATGGTAAGTTCGTGCTTGTGGCCTGCCGAGATGACAACATGATACAGATTTATAGGCGCAATGCGCGTACGGGCTTGCTTTCCGATACGGGTAAGCGCATCAATGTGGGCAAACCTGTGTGCCTGGTGCTTCGAAACTATCAGTAAGCTAGCAGCCTTTCCGCCCCTACAATGCCCCCAAACGCTTTGCCTTGCGGCATGTTGCCGCGCCGTCTGTTGCCTTTCGCGACAGGAAAAGTCCCAATAACACTCCCCCATTCGCCATGCAACTGCAAACTCCTGTGGCCATTGCGCGCCCTTCATTCGCCATTGCACCCTTCGAACGCATTCTACTCGTGGGTTCATGCTTCGCCCAAAACATGGGTAAGCGCTTTAAAGATGCCCAATTTCGCGCCACCGTAAACCCCTTTGGCGTGATGTACAACCCTGCAAGCATTCTCCACACCGTGCAACGCTGCGAAGAAAGCCCCTCGGTAGCCATCTTTACGTTGGGCACTAACCATGTGTATATCTGGAAAGAAACGGGCGAAATAGCCGACAACTGCCGCAAGTTGCCGCAACAGCTCTTCGAAGAAAAAGAACTAAGCGTGAACCAATGCACCGACTACCTGCGACAAGCTGTCGACATTTTGGTGGAACGAAACCCACAAGTGCAAGTGGTTATCACCGTTAGCCCCATCCGTTATGCCAAGTATGGCTTTGTGGAAAGCCAGCTTTCAAAGGCCACGCTGCTGCTTGCCGCGCACACATTGGTTACTTCGCATGCCGACTACTGCATTTATTTCCCTGCCTACGAGATAATGAACGATGAGCTGCGCGACTACCGTTTCTATGCTCCCGACATGCTTCATCCCAGCGAACAGGCTGTTGAATACATCTGGCAACGCTTCTGCGAGGCATATCTTTCACCCACTGCCCACACATTTTTAAAAGATTGGCAGCCCCTTCAGGCAGCCCTAAGCCATAAGCCGTTCAATCCTGAGAGTGCTGAATACCAAGCTTTCATCGCCAAAACTTTGCAAGACATAAAGGCATTGGAAGCACGTTATGGACAGAAATTGAACCTCGACAATTGGCACATAGCACCCAAAACCGAAGAATAAAAGGCAAAGACCAGCCGAAAACACCCCGACCCTTGCACATAACCAACACAGCCTTGCTGGCAAACATGCACACACATGCTTGCCAACAAGGCTGATTTCCGTTTGCTCAAAAAGACTATTGAGCACAACAACCTTTTGTTCAAGCCTTTCGCAGCCTACTGCTTGCTTGCCAACTCAGGCATTTTACCGTCCAACGAAGACGCGACAAAAGCTCCATAGCACGCAACGAAGAGGCAAAAGCGAATTATTCAATCTTGGCGAACTTCAGAACAACGCTTTTGATGGTTAATACAAACACGTGGTCAGTAATTTCAATTACGTTATATTTAGCCTTACCCTGCACAAGATGTAGGCCTTTATTATCCTCACTTACGCGCCAGGCCATTTCGTTAACTTCTGGTTCATCATCCTCTTTGTCACGATATACAGTTGTTACAACAACCTTGCCATCAGCTTTGTATTCAATTGTGCGCCGTTTCACGTTAGAAGTAACTGATCCACCGTCAACGGTTTTTTGTTCAATGAGAACCCATTTACCCAAAATCAGCGTTTTAAGTTCGGCTAGTTTCCCCGGCTGCTCCGTCTTGTCATCATCTTTACTGCACGATGTAAGCGACACCATGCCCATCATCATGGCCGCAAAGGCCACAAAAAAAATAGCAAAAAATTTACTTTTCATATTATCTTAATTCCATTAGTTAGTTGTTTCATATATATATTCCATTACCTGTTATAAGCCTTGCCGGCCAAAATTAAGCCCTCCCAATATGCCTTTTGCACATCAAAGACCAACATTCCCAACAACAACCACGCAGATGATGGAGCATTTGATCAGCCTTAGCCAAGCGAAAAATCGGTGTTGATGTCGTTTTCATTACGTCTTCCGCATTATGCCAGTCAAGCCAACAGCTATGCTTCACCAGCGATTGGCATGCATTGCCCATCGCATTGTTCAATTGCAAAGATAAGTCATTCTTTTTGAACGCACAACGAAATCGAAAGAAAAAATATATTCTACACAAAAAACGTTTGAACACATGCCGTGTTTTTATCCGCCACTACCGTCAAGTTTGCTGGCCATACCTGCTACATGGCCAAGCAGGCACACAGGTTTGCAACCTTAACAAGCGGACATTGCTCGCCACATAACGCATGCTTGCGCCCAAAATAGCGCATGGTTGTGTGTTGTTTGCCACCATTTACTTACCTGCTGACATATGCCGGCACCCCAACAAAAGCGACAAAACAAGGCATAAAGCGCGTTAAGTATCAACAAAAACACAAAGCAGCAAGGCATGAAGCGCACAACCAAAGCGGTTAGACAAACCCTTGCTTCCGCAATGTCTTCATCAAAGCCTCGGACATGGCTTCGTTTGCGGCCTTGGTATAACGCACATCGGTGTAAACCTGCGCCAAAGTTTCCTTTTTGTTCTCGGCAACGAAGGCCTTGTTAACGGGCAATTCTTCTTTTGCGGCATAATATTCGTCTATCTTCGTTGGCGTATAATCGCGGTAAACCTCATCGTGCATGAAGGCCGCAAGCGGAAGTCGGTCGGATAATGGCGGCTGTTCGTCGGGCCATCCAAGGGTAATCGTGGCCACAGGAATCACCAATGAAGGCAGTTCCAGCACGTCGATAATCTGCTCGGCATTGTATATGGTGGTGCCAAGAAAGCAATAACCCAGCCCCGCTTCTTCTGCCAAGCAACAGAAAGTCTGTGTAAAGAGCAGCGCATCTGTAGCAGCGTTCATGAAAGAGAGGAAATTGTCGTAGCCAGGGTGTGCCTTTCGCTGTTCTGCCCAAAGGGTTGTGCGCCTGAAGTCGGCACAAATGGTGAGAACGACAGGTGCCTGTGTGGTCATGGGTTGGCTGAAATGTGCAGGAGCCAACCGCCTTTTCTGCTTGTCGTCGCGCGTTACCACCACGCTGTAAAGCTGCAAGTTGCCCATCGTTTGTGTTCGTGCAGCCTGTTCCAGCAAGCTGTTAAGCAATTCTTGGCTAACGTCGTCGGCCTTATATCGGCGAATGGTTGTTCGGTTTTGCAATGATTTCATCATGATGTAAATGTTATTTGCTTGCACAAAGATAACCAAAAAGGGTTGAATAACCATCCTCGGAGACAACAAAAAACAAATTCTCCTGCCATTGTCGGCCATCAACTTGCACTTACCTTCGATTGTTCACATTTTGCAAGCAAATGGCATTCGCCCACTATCAACTTGTAATACGACAGCACAAACAAGATGAACAAAATCTTAACAAACCACGTTCAAAAATGGAATATTGACACACCAGAAATCATAAAATATATTAAAAAAGAAATCAATAAAGTGAAAAATCGGCACCCTTATAATTAAAAAAGTGCTAAATTACAGAAAAAAGGAACTATAAAAGTAACAACTTAACCGATAATTGTGTATCTTTGCAGTGCAAATGAAGCTTAAAGGCATTTCAGAAAAGCTTTCATTAAATGTTACTCTACTATCTATAACAGCGAGATGACGGTCTCTTCATCTATCATCAACTAGCGGGGTCTACTAGAGACCACAGACCCCAAGGGAGGTTTAACCATGAAACTTAAAAGAAAGAGCCATGGTCAAGAAGACTATGAACTCGACAATGTTTACAACGAAGAAGATCTTTACGGTCAAACAGTAGATTCTTCTATTTGGTACACGTAGAATATACGTGGGGATTTTTCGCAACTACGGGAACTTACCCCTGGCATAAGGCATAACAACGGGGGCAAGGCTTCATGATGGAATAGGGAAAAGGGTCTAAAGCGCACATCTAATCATGTCACTTTAGACTTTTTTATGCCCAATTAATTCGGCCTTTGCATGCCTATGCGGCGTATCGACCAGTTCCTTCGGCCAACAACGCGCACACAACAAACATACACAACATAACACTAGAAAAGAATGAAGAAAACATTTTTTGCCGCTTTTGCGGCTGCTTTCGTGCTCATCATCGTGTCATGTGCCGGTGGGAAACAGGCTAACACGGCGAAAGAGCCGATAAAGTTTCACGAAGCGCGAAACTATTTTCTGAACCAAGGACAGGAAGTGGCCGAGGGAACGAAGATTACAACAGCAAAAGACTTCGACAGACGTTTCGGCATGGCCGCTTTCATGGGCAAAGGCGGCGAGCCCACGCACATAGACTTCGACAAAGAATTTGTGTTGCCCATCGTTTTGCCCGAAACCGACAGCGAAACTGAAATCACCGATGTGTCTATAACAGGCAATACCCAAGCAATCACCCTAAACTATAAGGTCAAGGTGGGCGAAAAACGCAGTTTCACCATCCGCCCCATCATGCTGCTTGTAGTTGATAAGGCTTATCGCGATGCGCAAGTGGTGGTGAACAAGAAATAAAAAGCACAATGAATGGCGCGACTCAAACATGGGTTGCGCCGTTTTTATACTTCTACAAACAGGCGAGAAGCAGCAGAACCGCCTACAAGAACAACGCTCAAATGCCAAACAGCCGAACAAATTGACGCCAAATCACCGAACAAATCGCTGCCAAATCACCGAACAAATCGACGCCAAATCACCGAAAAACCTCTGCCAAAACACCGAAAAGAGAGTTCCCCCTCCCCTCTAAATCAAAAAATCACTATCTTTGCATATCTAAAAGCATAAATGTTAGCATGTAAACACGCCTATGTAGCTTTCACTTCTACAACCAATTCCTCTTGATGCTGCTTCAGATACTGTACAACATCGATGGTAGGAATGCCCAACACACTGCATATAAAGGGAATTTTGCGAAACAATTTATTGTCGTTTTGAAAGGAAGTTTCTTCTGTTAGGATCTGAATGGGTTCAAAATTGCCGTCTTTCTGCTGGTTAGCGTAAACGATAAGCGTACAATCCGTGCTTTGCAGATAAGCATCTCGTTCGTTTTGATACGCTGTGTCATCATTTTTAAGCGTAAGATTTCTCACAGGTACATTTACAAAACTATTGTCGAGCATGTTATAAAACTTTTTAGAAGGCATTAAATCGCTTGTAGAACGAATGTTCTTCCTATCTTGCAAACATTTAAATGTGTTGAATGCAATCCCTTTCGACACATAACGAATTTCATCAGCCACCTTATCTAAGAGGATAAGTTCTCCGTTTTTTAGTTCATGGCTTAGAAATGCTTCCAGTGCTTGCGTGTTATCAAAGGGCTGGTACGACTGAGCCATGCGAACTAAGGATGAAGTGTCAACAATCGTTCTCATCAGTATACAAATTTGCTAATCTCTTTCGGTTTAACATCCATAGCCTTGCAGAATTCTTGTTCACCAATAATGCCGCTAGTCAAGGCCAAGGTAAAGACATTGGCCACAATCTCCGCCTTAATCGGCTGGGGATTTCTTCCTTGCACCTCAATTCCTTTTGCCTTATCCTCGGTTTTCTTAAGCTCTTTTTCTTGCTCTTTTCGCCGCCATTCTTCCTCCATTTCTGCCTTAATGTCAAGATAATGCCTGTACGACAACTTCTTTTGAACAAGCAAGTTGGTAAAGATTGCCAAGCGACTTAAGTTTGTTTCTTTTGAAATCCGCTTCACTAAGTCGTGTCCATAGTCGTTTTGTCTGTCAAACAGGGGAACATTGTCTAACACATTTGCCATATCTTCGCCCAATAATAAGAAATAAGCAAAGGTGTTACACCATCTTTCCACCTCAGAAACAGTAACATCATGGAGCGACATGGCAGCCACATCCACCTGTTCTATTTCTTCTTTATCAAGCAAATAATGCCCAAGTTCGTGTGCAAGGGTAAATATTTCTCGGCTAAACGATTTTTGCATACGCCTCAACACTATGGCATTAGGATGAATGTAGAACCCATCCACATTTGCTTTGTCCCTTTTACTGCTAACATCCACAAACTCAAACACGAATATATTCTGCTCGCCAAGCTTATTGATGAAGTTCTTTAAAAAGGTTCGCTTATCATTTGTAAAGAGTGGAAGCACCTGTTTGCGCATCTCGAACGCCAAATCACGCGGTTTGGTTGCGGTGTTCACCACAGGCAATCTTCTTTCAAGCTTAATGTCCGACAATTTAGAAATGGTGTTCAGCCGTGTTTTCAAGTCTTCAAATTCTCTCACCCGCAACCTTGCCCCAAAATTCAAGTCGGTGCCGAACGTATCCTTACGGAAGAAGACGCTTGCACGTTTCTCTTGCTTTGGTGTAATGGGGTCGGCATAATAAAACAATCCTTTATTAAACACCCCATCTATGCGTTTCAACACATTCAAAGGAACACTATCGCGATAAACATCCTCCCAAGTAAGGCCCTTCTTCAACTTCTTCGAAGCCTCTCGCAAAAGTTCTTCTTCCGACATTCGGTACAATGCCAGCAGATACTTTATGCGTTCTTTGTTAATCAAGACTTTATTCATCGTTCAAAAGTGGGTAATGGGGTGATGTTGCAAATATAAGAAATAAGTCTTTATGTGCAAAATAATTCTTCAAAATAAATACATCTCCACGAAATTCTTTAACATAACGGCGCAATACGCTTCGGCTTAACAGCAAAGGCGGCAAACTTCCTTTCAAAGAAGTTTGCCGCCTATGGTTTATTTTGCTTTTGCGATGCGCAAGAAGGCATCGGATGCCGGCCACCCTACAGGTTCAACTTGATGCTGCCACCTGCCATAATCCACAGCCCGGGCTGCTTAACGCCACCCAAATCATAGTAAGTGTGGGCCGTAAGATTGTCGGCTTGCACATAGAGTGAATAGCGCGGAGCCTGCCATTGCAGTTTCAAGTCCACCTTAGTATATGGATGATAGCCATTCATTCGTTGCTGCCAGCGCATGGCCCAGTGGGCCGAAAGGCGCGAAACAATGCGGTGATCTACCGTTGCCGTGAACTTATGTCGAAGGTATTCCAGCGCATAAAGCGACTTATGGATGGGTTGTGTGGTTTCGTGTTGCTGGTGAATGTAGGCATACCCCACCTTAATGGCCGTGAAAAGGCTGCCTTCCCACAGTTCTGAAGGCATGAAAGCGACGTCGGCCGAAGCCCCCATGTTGTCCAGTTTGCCAATGTTCAACGCATGATAACGCGTTGAAGCGGCCGTCTCGAACACCCAATCAATCATGTCGCGGCCATTGCTGTAAAAGGCATTCACCTGCGTTTCGAAAGCCGTTGTGCGATAACGCGCACCAAGTTTGTAGGTGTTCACGCGCTCGGGGTTGAGGTTCAAGTCGCCCATTTGTGCGCGGTTGCTGATGTAAAGGTCGGTATAGGTGGGCAAGCGCAAGGCTTTGTTCCACGAAGCATACACCTTCCATTGTGCGTTTGGCCGCCACGAGATGTCCACACCGGGGTAAAAACGCATGCCACCAGACAGCCACGTGTTGTGGTTTGCCAGCAAACCGGCCGAGAAAGTGAAGTGTTCCAGCACCACATCATGTTCAAGAAACAGCCCGGTGTTGGTTCTTTCTCCCCGTCTTTCGTATTGCCTGTCGCTGCCATGAATGCCTTTCCACTGGTCTGCGGGCAGCGTTTCGCCATAAGCAGTGCTGTAAATCACCTCCTTACGCAGGTCCACACCGATGGCCGTTTTGCCCAAAAACCAGTTTGCCACGGCGTTAATGGCCCCGCCAAACACGTCTGTCCGGTGGTAGTTTTCGCCTTTTTTAGCACCTGTCATGCCTTTAATCCATTGGTAATGGTCCCAATTTCGCTGCCAATAAGCTGTGGGCGAGATGGTTAAGAAGTTGTTGCGCGCTGGGCGTATGTCCGCGCCAACCGATGAGATAAATCGCCTTGTGGCCTCGTATTGGTTGTCGCTGGCGATGCCGTAGAACGTGCCAGCCCCGTAATCTTTAGAAATAAGTCCTGCTTGCCAAAACAAGTCGACGGCCTTTGCCTTGAAATCGCCTTGGTAATAGCCTTGCCGCTTGCGAAAATAAGTGTTTGTTGTTCCGCCATCCGATTGCGAATAGCCACCGCTAAGCTGCTGGCGCACGGCGTTTGAAGCCAAACTGAGGGCCGCACTGCCGCCAAACGTGCCAAACGAACCGCCTTCGGCCGAGAGCCTAATGCCCGTTTGGGCATCCCTTTTGGTAACAATGTTGATGGCCCCGCTGAAAGCCGATGCGCCAAAAACACGTGCCGACGCGCCTTCTAGCACCTCGATGCGGTCGATATCAGCAAGAGTAACAGGAAAATCGGCGGCGTTATGCCCTGTTTGGGGATTGCTAATGTTCACGCCATTCAATAGAATGGTAATCTGATCGAACGTTCCGCCGTTGATAGAGATGTCCGTCTGCACACCAAAGCCTCCGCGTTGACGGACATCCACGCCCGAGACTAATTTCAAAACATCGTTTACACTGGTTGCCGACGCGCGTTGAATGTCATCGCTTGTTATCACGGCAACAACCTTAGCCGCTTGTAATGCGGTGAGCGGTGCACGCGAACCCGTCACCACAACCTCGTCTAGCTTCAGCTCCTTGTGCGAAAGAGAGTCGACAACCAACGGGGTGTGGGTGCTTACGCCTTCGGCCTTGGCATGTGTCAAGGTGGCAACGCTCAGCGTTCCAACGATGACTTCTTTTCCCAAACACGAGAAAAGCGCATATCCCCTACGGGAAAAATGCGTAAATCGCAGGCTCGCACGCTTGTTGAATAATGATTTATACATAATTGATTTGTTAAAAAAACGATGCAAAGGTAATAAAAAGGGCAGAGAGAGAAAAACTTTTTTGCTTTTTGCAGCCTGCTTTGCCCGGCCCAAACAAGGCAAGGGTGGAACGGCCGAACTGAAAAAAACAGGGCTGAAACGGCCGTAAGAAACGCATTACAACGTGGACACGAAAACCACAAAAAGGCTTTGACGCAACTGCCGAAACAGCTTATATGGCTGGTTCTAAAAATTGCCTTTGCTGTATTTTTAGCTTTTAGCTGAGCAG
>CAJPTO010000092.1 GCA_905373605.1 uncultured Prevotella sp. | reverse complement strand
GCAACGAGGAGTACAAGCAGGGAGTCGATGGCGCGTTCGGTGACAACGGTGCCCAAAGCCTTCGCAAAGTCGGTCTTGTCATATCGTCTTAGCACTGCACAGCGGGCAAATTCTCCGATGCGTGGGATAATCAAACTGACAGCATAGGATACGAAAATGGCATGGACGGCTGTTGATGTGCGTGGCTTTTCGCCCAATGGCTCGAGCGATTGCCGCCATCGCCATCCCCTAAACACTTGTGCCATGACACCGAAAGGAAAAGAAAGCAGCATCCATGCCCAGTTCATCTCGTGGAGCATGACATGCTCTACCTGCTTGAAATCAAAGCCACGGTACATCCAATACAATATCGCTCCGCCAAGGAAGAGCGATAAGGCAATCTTGAATGTGTCGTTTATGATACGTTTGATTTTCAATTTTCTTATATTTATACCGTGCAAAAATAATGCAAATCGTTGAAAGCGCAAAACGAATTGCAGCGTTTTTACGGCTTTTTTACTGATAAAATGTTTTTTATCTCACTTTCGCCCATGCGTACATCGTTGCTTAGCCCTTGCATGGCGACAAAAGGCTTGTGCCAGGGGTTCATGTACCGCGCCCATAACTACGTGCCGAGAACGAAAAGTGGCGTTTGGCCGTTGTCTAACCATTCTGCGAACTTAAATCCTTCGTACTCGAAGGTCAGCAAGTCGTCGATATTGGCAATTTTGTTTGTGATGATGTAGTTGGCCATTGCTCCCCTGCACATCTTGGTGTACACCACAATCGTTTTCCTCCCACGGGCGTTTTCAACCATGAATTGCGGTTCGAAAATCTTCACTTTGCTTTTAACCTTGTTCCAATCGAAGAGCGACT
The DNA here is from genome assembly GCA_905373605.1 of uncultured Prevotella sp. Taxonomy (GTDB): domain Bacteria; phylum Bacteroidota; class Bacteroidia; order Bacteroidales; family Bacteroidaceae; genus Prevotella. The sequence goes on along the minus strand of CAJPTO010000092.1, from coordinate 10,052 downwards.
TCATCTCTTCGCTGGCCAAATAGGCCAACATGCCGTTGTCGTTGCTGATGGATTGGATGAAAAGGTCGGTGAGATGCGGTTTCCAATAGTCGAACAAGCGTATGTCGTCGTGGTTTTGCAGTCGCACGTAACCTTCCAGGCGGTGTGGCTTAATGGCGTCTAGTGGACGCAGAAGCCCGTAGAGTTGCGAGGTAATCCAAAGGTGTTTGTTGGCAAAGCTGATGTCTTCGGGGCTGAAATCGGCAGCTTTGAGGTGTTTGTAGGCCATGCCAGTGAATGCCAAGACAGCATGAGAAGTGTCACCTGCCTGCAAGAAATGTTGGTATCTCAACCAGTTTTGGTTGGCAAGCTTGGCGTTAATCTTCATCATCTCAGCCAGTTCTTCGGCCGAAAAGTTCATCATTTCGGTGGCAATCTCCTTGGCTTCGCCAATGAAACGCGGTTGCTGTGCTTGCTGGTTGGGGTATGTCAGGGGCTTCGTGGCCATGTCTTTGGCACAGGATAAGAGAATTTGCATGTTGTGTTTTGCGTGTTGTTTGTGATGTTTATGAGCTGTGCATGTGGGCGACATGCATGTTTGCAGCGGCTTTGCTCACCGCTGTTTGCCTTTGTGCTTACGCGATTTCGTGCTTTGGAAATTGGGATTGTACGATTTTCGTACACCCTTATTTGTGTCGGGCTTAGCTTCCTGTGCCCTTTCCTCGTTCCTGTTTTGCTGTTCTCGTCGTGACTTGTCTTTACCTTTCTTGTGCGTTGGCTGCTGATAGGTTCTGTCGTTTGACGAGTAAAGTTCGTTAATCAGCTCGGGACGGCCTATTTTTCTGAGTTCGCGTTCGATGTTTGCCCTTTCTTCCTTTTTATACCAGAAGAAGAACAGCCGCTGATTGTTCTTGTCTTTAGGCGTTTTGGCACTGAACACAGGTTCAAGCGTATAGGGGTCGTAGCCCGAGTACCAAGCTTCGGTGCTGACGGTCATGGGAGTAGGGGTGAAATCTTGTATCTGTTCGAGATGGAAATCCAGCTTTTTTGTGCGCACAGCAAGTTCGGCCATGTCTTCTTCCCTGCAAGCCGGATGGCTACTCATGAAGTAAGGGATGATTTGTTGCCTGAGATTTTCTTCCTTGTTTATCTTGTCGAAGATGCGTTTGAACGCTTCAAACTGTGTGAAGCTGGGCTTACGCATGCTTCTCAGCACTTCGTCGCTGGTGTGTTCGGGTGCCACTTTGAGCCTTCCGCTCACGTGATGGCGTATCAATTCCTTGGTATATTCCATCGCAGCATCGTTCACTTTGGGGTCTTTGCTTTTATATAGCAGCAGGTCGTAGCGCACCCCACTGCCAATGAAGCTTTTCTTTATCTCGGGCAATGCATCTACGGCGCGGTATATTTCGGTGAGTTTCGAGTGGTCGGTGTTGAGGTTCGGGCAGATGTCAGGGTTGATGCACGAAGGTCTTTTGCACACTTCACATGCCTTTTTGTTGCGGCCAGCCATGCCATACATATTAGCCGACGGACCTCCAAGGTCTGAAAGATACCCCTTGAAGTCGGGCATTTGGGCCACTTTCTTCACCTCTTTGAGTATGCTTTCTTTAGAACGGCACACCACAAACTTGCCTTGATGAGCCGATATGGTGCAGAAGGAGCATCCGCCGAAGCAGCCTTGGTGCATGTTAACCGAGAATTTGATCATCTCGTATGCAGGAATGTGCTTGTTTTTGTACTTGGGGTGTGGCAGCCGTGTGTAAGGCAGGTCGAAGGTAGCATCCAGTTCTTGGGTCGTTAGTGTGGGGTAGGGCGGATTAACTACTGCAAACATACCGTCAACCTCTTGCAGCAGGCGTTGGGCATGCACCTTGTTAGCCTCTTCTTCAATGTGTTTGAAGTTTTGGGCTTGCTTGCGTTTGTCTTTCAAACAGTCGTTGTGGCTGTTCAGGATGATGTCTTTGTCGGTTATCCCGCCTGGCACGGCGTTCTTGTCCACCAAGAAAACCGTTTGCGGAATGTGGTGAATGGTGCTGATGTGTTGGCCTTTCTCCAGGCATGCGCACAGCTCCAAGATAGACTTTTCGCCCATTCCGTAGAGAATGATGTCGGCTTTAGAGTCGCAAAGGATGCATTTGCGCACCCTGTCTTGCCAGTAATCGTAATGCGTGAGCCGGCGCATGGATGCCTCGATGCCACCCAACACCACAGGCACATCGGGGTAAAGCTCTTTAAGAATTTGGGTATACACCACCGTAGGATATTCTGGACGGCAGTCGTGTCGGCCGTCAGGGCTGTACGCATCTTCAGAACGGAGCCGCTTATTGGCGGTGTATTTGTTCACCATCGAGTCCATGCAGCCAGGCGAAATGCCGAAAAACAGCCTAGGAACACCCAATTTCTTGAAGTCGCGATAGTCGCCATGCCAGTCGGGTTGCGGCACAATGGCCACCTTATAGCCCGCCGCTTCGAGGCAACGGCCAATAACGGCCACGCCGAAAGAGGGGTGATCGACATACGCATCGCCCGAAAAGAGAATGACATCCAGTTGCTGCCAGCCCCTTAGCTCACACTCTTTCTTAGTGGTTGGTAGGAAGTCTGTTAACTTATATTCGTTCAATGAGGTTCTTTTATTGGTTGACGAGTTGATGAGTTTACGAGTTTGCAAATTAACGAGTTTACAAGTTATGGCTAAAAAGATTTTCTTTTGGGAAAAACAACCTTTGCACGATAACGCATTTCCCACGATCTTGCCAGGCTACCAGCGTTTAGTACTCGCACTACCAGCGTCTGGTACTCGCACTACCAGTATTTGGTACTCGCACTACCTGCGTCTGGTAGCCGTCGTACCAGCGGCTTGGTACCGATAATTATGTGTGAAGTTGTTGGCAAAGAAGTTATAAAACCATTTCTTCTTGGCTATAACAAGTTAACTAGTTGACAAGTTAACAAGGCGTAGGCCCAATGAAAATGTTCTTTTCTCGTTCCTCGAAAAGTGCGTTTTCTAGTCATGGCAATGTTCAAACAAGTTTGACATTGCTCATTTGGCTTAACGAAAACGTTCCTTATTCTGTTGCTGCAGCCTTGTTCCTTTTGGTTTTCCAGTCGATGTATAGAAGAACAAGCTGGTGCAGTCCGAAGGCTTTCATGTTGTTATTGTAGATAACGTCAAGGCAAAGGTCGAGCAATGCCTTATCTTTACCCGTTTCCGACTCGAGCAAAGCCCTTACATTATACTTGAGTTTGTCTAACACTTCCTCGTCGATGATGCCATTACTGTCTACCAAGTTCTTGAGTAAGGCATATTTTTCGATAGTTTCGAGGTGTTGGTCGCTCACGTCTATGGTGCGCGTCCCCGAATTATTAGCTTGAATTTTGTGCATGTCTATGTTGTTTAAAAGTTACTTCATCATTGTGTTGATGGCTTCGGCCATAATCTTTCTGCGGTCTTCGCGGCTCTCGATGCACTCTAAGGGGAATCCGAAAAGGTGACTTCGTCGGTTGCCTGCAACGTAAAGCACCGATGCGGGCCACCATCCAGCATAGCGAAAGCTTGTTGTGGCATTGTCCAGTGGTGCAAGAATGTCCACTTTCGTGGGCGCATAGTGTACGGCATTGGGCGATTTGTAGAGAAAAGCCACGATGCTGTCGCGCGGAACAGAGTCGGTGTCGCTCGTTAAAGGCCTGATGGCAGCGAGCAAAGTGTCTGTTCTGGTCGCGCCATTGTGCGAGGCCTTGAACACTTCGGCTAAGAAAACCCGTTCCAAGGAGTCGCGCATGTCTGTGCCAACGTATGCCCCACTCGCCATCAGCCGTCCATTGTGGCGCACATACTCGGTTAAGCGCTTTTGTGCTTCGGGCGAAAACGTCTTGTATTTACCCAGCGAATAGCCATCATTGCGTTGCAAACCGAAAGCGATGTCCAGACATTGGTAGCGCGAAAGGTTGCACATGCCCTGTTCAAGGGCTTTCATCGTTGTCGACACCACATTGTATTTCTTCATTGCGGCAATGTCTTCAACATGGGTTTGCGCCGTGTTTTGATTGTTCCCTGCAATCAAAAAGCCTTGCATGCTGTTGTCGCTGTAGCCTAACCCCTGCCATCCGTCTATGCCAGCAGCGGCTCTGTTGAAGTTTTGTTGTCGTCCAATCCACGGCGATTGTATGCCAAGAGCCACCCCCAGGTCTTCGTTTAGGTCGAAGCCTTGTTGCTGCGAGGTGTTGATAACGGCCGGCGAAGCGAGCCTGTTGAAACCATCGACCACTAATATAGTGCCAGTTGCCTCTGGTTGGTAATAGGCAGAGAGAGTTTCTGATGCGAAACTTTCGCCCCCTTCGTTCACTGCAGCCACCTTAAAGCGATAAGTGGAGTGGGGTGGTAGGCTCATTTCAATCTCGTTTTGCTTGACCAATTGACCATTGTCAAAGCCAGTTGAATCGGTGGCCGTATACAAAATGAAGGCCGTTGGCTTAGCCGAGGGTTCCAATTCATCCCTCGTTTCACGCCATCCCAGCCTTATCTTGCCGTTGTAAAGGTAGCTGATGTGGAAGCAAGAAGGCGTTAAGGGCGTGACAATGGGTGTTGTTCCGTGTTGTTCGCACAAGAAACGCAGGATGCTTTTGTACACCGAACGGGCCAAGGCAAACTTGAAATTGGGGTCGTGACCAAGGCGCATGTCGGGAAAATTTTGGTGCGACAGCGTTTCCAAGATAACGGAAGGAATATCGGGCATGCGCGTTTCCGAGTAATTTTTGTCGAGTAGCTCGCGCACTTCCCACCGTCCGAACAGGCGGGTAATGTCCCTTTGGATGCCATTGAGCATGTCTTCTGCCAGCTTGAGGGACAGATTTCGTGTCAAGCCTGTGGCTAAACGCCCGTCGTTGAAAAAGGAAGTGCAAATGGCCAGCGAGCCAACAACATCCTTACTGCGCCTGTCTACGCCCGCATCGCTGTGCACGCCGAGGCACAATTCGATGGGAATACCCAGTCCGGGCTTCGTGGGAAGGAACACCGAACCACCAGCCCACCAGTTTGTTGTCAGTGCACGAGCGTTAACATCGTCGCCATAGTCGTCGCGTCCATCTTTGGAACTGTACACTTGCATCGGTGCGCCATACCATTGGGCTGCGTATCTGGCCCCCTCCAAAGCCCTGGGCACACCGCTAACCGTGCCTCCTCGGCGGATGTTTCCCATGCCTCCGCCAAAGCGAACGGCATCGGTTGTCACTACACCAGCCTTAGAACAGACATTGTTTAGCACGACGCAATTGCTTCGAGAACAGCCTTCTCCAAAGTCGAATGTGCCAAGATAAATCCATGTTCCACCTCCAATGCGCTGATTTACGCTGAAAATGGTGGCCTGCCCCCGATGGTAAACCGTATATTGTGCTCGTTCGGTGCTTTCGGGTAGCGATTGGTAGCACACGTAAACCGCCTTTTCACCGCCGTTCTTTATATTCGGCATGAAAGCAACTTCACTTTGTGCGTCTTCGCGTTGCACGGTTCTGGCCATGCGTGCCGTACCCATCAGGAAAGGGTTGTCACCCTCGGCGTAGGTTGTTTTGGGGTTGGCAAACCCACTAGTGGGAGTGGTTTGCCAGTGGTGTAGACCGTTTTTCTCCTTATATATATGTCCGTTTGGGGTGTCGTTGTCCACAATGAGCTCCTCCACATGCAAGTCGCGTTCCCTAGGCGACAGCACAATAGCACCTGCCTTCTCCAGCATTGGCAAGAGATAAGGCAGCACAATGGTGGGCGTGAAGAGGTCTTCATTGGTGGCAAACAATGGTGGACGCTGCCATTGCCACGAGTTTCGCTTGGCCTCATAGTATAATCCATGACTGGCCCAAACCGACAAATGCCTGCCCTCAAGCCCTGATGTTATGCGGTAGGGCTTGGAAATATTGGTGGTCAATGGTTGCCCGTGGTAGCCAATGTCGGCAAACAAGCCGCTGGGTTGCGCCAAAACCATGCTGGGCAAGCATGCACAAGCGAGCATGATGCACCGCAAAAGAAGCATATTCATCGTTGCCTTACACATCACCAGTGGTGAACAATTCGGGGTTCTTGCCTTTGAAGTTCTTGAAATACAATTTTATTTCCTTCATGTCCCTTTCAACATCTCCCGAAGGTTCAATCGTTCGGGTACATTCAATGAGTTTCTTTTCGTAGTCAACACCATAGAGAAGAATGGGAATGCCAGCCTTTTGGGCGATGAAATAGAAGCCCAATTTCCAGTCGGGATTGCGTGAGCGCGTGCCTTCGGGCGTGATGCAAAGGCTGAAAGAGTCGGACTTTCGTGCCAATTCGGCCAATCTGTCGGTCATGCTTGTCTTCTTATCTCGCCACACAGGTATTCCTCCCAGCCTTCTCCAGATAGGTCCGAGTGGCCAAAAGAACCATTCCCTCTTCATGAGAAAGCCGCTGGACATATTCTCTGCCCTGGCAAAAAGCTGGCCAATAAGAAAGTCCATGTTGCTTGTGTGCGGTGCCAAGCAGATGATGTACTTCTTTGGATGTTCCACAGTGATGTTCGTTTTCCATCCCATACGTCGGTATAATAACCACGCACTAAGTTTCTTTAACATTATTCGTTTTTGCTAGCTCTTAATGATGTATTTTGTTTGTTGCTTTCCCGGCTGTAGTCACGGCAGCCTTAAGCCATCTATGCGGGGCTTTGTTCTCTCGAATGCTCCGCCCGTCGCCGTTTGTCCTGTCTTATTCGCGCTTATTTCCGGCCTTTTCGCTATCCCTACTTACTGCTATTTATTGCAGGTGTGCTATTTGGTCAATAACCTCCGACACGGTGTTGTTGAAATCTTTGATCAACTTTTTGTAAAACGCCTTTGCCGGCAGGCCAGGTTCGGGATGCGAAATTCTCCTGATGAAGTCGTTTTGTATGGTAATGATGGAAGCCAGCAACGCGTTGACGTTGTCTTTGTCGGCATTTTCGGAGTAAAGCGAAACGGCTACGCCCTCCGCAAACAGTTCGGAACAAATGTAGTTCACGCTTTTTTTCAGTTCTCTTTTATTCATATTGCATTAAACTTTAAGGGGTGTCCCGCCCCGTTAAACATAATGGTTGATGCAGCCAAAGGCTCCAAAGGGTCTTCAACCAACTCCAAAGATAACAAAAAATATGATACCAAACACTATTTGGAGAAAAAAATGTGACTTAATTTTCATTTGTTGTGTTTTTCTTATTGAGTGTGGCGCAAAATTGGTACTTTTGCACTAGCAGAACAAGCGCGGAATGTTGCCGGCACATTTCGGCCATGTTGCATGCCCGTTTGTTCAAGCATGAGGATTGTCAATAGATTTTTAATTTATATATTTAGTAATTCAAATAAGATAATGGAAAAAAGTGCATTGCAGAAAGCGAGAGCTTCCTACCAGCCCAAATTGCCTAAGGCACTACAAGGTGCAGTGAAAGTGAGCGAAGGTGCTCCTACACAGAGCGTCGACAATCAGGATGAGATAAAGAAATTGTTCCCCAACACATACGGAATGCCTTTGGTTGAATTCGTTCAAGGCGAAGAAACGCCCTCGAAAGAGATTAACGTGGGCATCATTCTTAGCGGTGGACAAGCTCCCGGTGGGCACAATGTCATCTCGGGTTTGTTTGATGAAGTGAAGCGTCTTAACCCAAACAACCGCCTGTACGGCTTCTTGATGGGGCCTGGTGGGCTTGTTGACCACAACTATGTGGAGATTACTGCCGAATTTGTTGACGAATATCGCAACACCGGTGGCTTTGACATGATTGGCAGTGGCCGCACCAAACTGGAAACAACGGAGCAATTTGAGAAAGGTTTGGAAATCATCCGCCAGCTCGACATCAAGGCTATCGTCATCATTGGTGGCGACGACTCGAACACCAACGCATGCGTATTGGCCGAATATTACGCTGCCAAGAATTACGGTGTGCAAGTTATCGGTTGCCCCAAAACCATCGATGGCGACTTGAAGAACGAGCAAATAGAGACCTCTTTCGGCTTCGACACAGCCACAAAGACCTATAGCGAGCTTATCGGCAACATCGAACGCGACTGCAACTCGGCACGCAAATATTGGCATTTCGTTAAGCTGATGGGGCGTTCGGCTTCGCACATCGCACTGGAATGCGCCTTGCAGACCCAGCCAAACATCTGTATCATCTCAGAAGAGGTTGAATCGAAGGATCTAACGCTGAACGACATCATCGAAGAAATCGCCTCGGCAGTGGCTTATCGCGCCGATAACGGGCAGAACTTCGGTGTTGTGCTCATCCCCGAAGGCCTCATCGAGTTTGTTCCCGCCATCGGCAGACTCATCCAAGAACTTAACGACTTGCTCGCAGCACATGGTGCCGACTACAAAGACCTCGACAAAGACGCGCAACGCGCCTACATCATGGCACACCTCTCGGCAGAAAACAAGGCCACGTTCGAAACACTTCCCGAGAGTGTTGCACGCCAATTGTCGCTCGACCGCGACCCTCACGGCAACGTTCAAGTGTCGCTCATCGAAACCGAAAAGCTTATTTCGGAAATGGTAGACGCAAAATTGGCTGCTTGGGCTAAGGAAGGCAAGTTCAACGGAAACTTTGCTGCACAGCATCACTTCTTTGGTTACGAAGGCCGTTGCGCCGCTCCATCCAACTTCGATGCCGACTATTGCTACGCTTTGGGAACAAGTGCTGCCTTGCTTATCGCTAGCGGTAAGACAGGTTACATGGCCATTGTGAAGAACACCACAGCCAATACCGACAATTGGAAAGCGGGAGGTGTGCCAATCACAATGATGATGAACATGGAACGCCGTAACGGAGAAATGAAACCCGTAATTCGCAAGGCACTTGTGGAACTCGACGGCAAACCTTTCAAGACTTTCGCCGCCAACCGCGAAGAATGGGCTAAGAACACGTGTTACATTTATCCTGGACCCATTCAGTATTGGGGTCCTAGTGAAGTTTGCGACATGCCCACACGCACATTGGCGTTAGAACAAGCATAATAACAGCATCAAAGGGGTGAGAGCCTGCATCGCTTCGAAGTGGGTTCTCGCCCTTTTGCGCTTTTTTGCAGCATATAATGCCCTTGGTAAAGAAACACTTTGGGCTGGTTCCTTCAATCTCTTCCTTGTTATGTGTACACCTCAATCGCATCGCAGGGTGGTGATAGAACAGTGGTTTATATATGGTAAAAAAAACGTCAAAGAAGGCTAAGGACAAGAAACGTACACGAAAAAGACATCGCCGCAGCAACCGTCGCGTTGGTTTCTTCAATCTTCGTGTACCCCAATTCATGCATTTGCCGCGTCGTTGGGCCTGGTGGCTAGGAGGCGTGGGCGTTATTTGCCTTTATATATGGGTGTTTTACCATTTTTTTGTTGGCCCCACAGGCTTTCGTTGGCGCGCTTTGTACGGAGATGCCAACTATCCCGACGGCTTTGCCATACATGGAATTGACATTTCGCACTACCAAGGCAAGATAGATTGGGAAAAATTAAGCGATGCCACCATCGACGGTTTCCCACTTAAATTTGTCATCGTGAAGTCTACAGAGGGTTCTTCTGCCATTGATGACAACTTCAACGACAACTTTTACCAAGCGCGAAAGTATGGGTTCATTCGTGGAGCTTATCATTTTTGGAGCAACAAGTCGTCGGCAAGGAAGCAAGCCAACTACTTTTTAAAGCAAGTGCACCTGGAAGAAGGCGACTTGCCACCTGTGCTCGACATCGAACATAAACCAAAGAACCGCTCAACCGAAGACTTTCAGCGTGATGTGCTCACGTGGTTGCACATCGTTGAAGACAAATATCATGTCAAACCCATCATCTATACCTATTACAAGTTTAAGGAGCAATACCTCAGTGCACCCGTCTTTGACGACTATCCTTATTGGATAGCCCATTATTATGTTGAAAAAGTGGAGTACAAGGGTAAGTGGAAGTTTTGGCAACACACCGATGCTGGCCGCTTGGATGGCATACGTGGCTATGTAGACTTGAACATTTTTAATGGGTCCATGTACGAGTTGAAACGGCTTACCATTGGTTCGGAGCGCATCTTTGGAGAGTGATTATA
>CAJPTO010000091.1 GCA_905373605.1 uncultured Prevotella sp. | reverse complement strand
GTGGGTTTGTCGTAAACTAGCTTACCCTCGTATGCGGGATTGTTCTCCAAATTGCTGCCAACGAAGAGCGCGCCAACAGCCCTTTGCCCAATGATAAGCTCTTCGGCAGCGGCCCAACGCATGATGTCGTCGAAGCGTTTGCCCTCGATAGCCAACTCAACACGCCTTTCTCGCCTAACGGCTTGCAAGTATTTGTTGAGTGCATGAAAAGGATAGTCGGCCGAAGTATTGTATTCGCGGTCGAAATCCATATCGGGCATGCCCACGCGTTTTCGCAAGGGGTTCACCAGTTCCACAATCTTAGCTGCATTGGCGGCACCGTCTAGTTCGGCCAATGCTTCTGCATAGTTGAGCAAAACCTCGGCGTACCTGAACTGAATACCAGGTGTGCTGCCGCGATATTCGGCATCAAGGCTCCCTTGGAAGTCAATCTGTACGTGCTTGAGTATGGAATATCCCGTCTCGTTTTTATGATAACTCGACCCTGTTAGCGGCGGAAGGGTGTACGGACCCTCGTCTGGTCGTAGCTTTTGACCAGGCATACACACTGTCTGTGCTAGGCGCGGGTCGCGCAGAGTGGGTTTAAGTTCATCGCCGAAAACCTTTTTTGCATCTGTCTTTTCTGTACCAATGAAGGGTCGACCGTCGAGGGTTAGGTAGTCGTCTACCAGCGAAGCCGTTACTCCAACGCTGCCACCACCCTTGTTAAGATAGCGGTCTACGTTGTTTCCGATAGTGGTTCCGTCGTAGCGTTTAAACCAAAGCACCTCCTTATTGTGTGAAAGGTCTTCGGTTTGGAACAGCAGCCGATAGTCGTTCAACGCGTTTTTGTTGGTGTAAATTGCCCAAACGTTGCGGTCTACGATGTCTTTGCAGGCTTCAACACATTGGTTCAGGTAGTCGGTTATTTTCTCGTTTGTAACGGTAGGGTCGAAGAAAGGGTCGTTTTTTGCTTTGTGGTATTTTTCCCAAGTGGCTTCGTAAAGGGCCACTTCAGCCTTTAAAGCACGTGCTACATCGCGATGAACGCGCATCGAGGCAGCATCGTTTTGCTGGCTAAGATTGGCTATAGCCTTGTCCAATTCAGAGAGAATACTGTCTGCAATCACCGTTCTGTTGGCGCGTGGCAGGAGCATTTCGTCTTTGGTTGGGTCGAGTGGGATGTCTAACCACGTAAGTTGTCCGTAGCTTTTAAACAGCTCATAGTAGAACCAAGCCTTGAAATAGTGTGCCTCTCCCACGCATTGTTTGTAGGCGGCAGAGCCTTTTTCGTTGCAATTGTCTAGGTTGTTTAGCAAGAAATTGACATTGCGTATCTGCGTGTATTCATCCAGTTTGCCGGTGTTGGCAAGGGTTAGGTCGCCGTTTAAGCGAGTGTTGACGGCGCTTCCCGATAAGTTGTCGCTTACGATGTCGCCGCTTGCGATGTACACTCCGCGCCATTCGAAACCCTGTCCGCGTACTCCTTTCTCGTAAAACTGGTCGAGATAGCTCGATATTTCGCCAATTCCCGTGAATGGCTTAACGGTAGAGAGCACGCCCTCGGGTTCTTTATTGAGGTCGAAACAGGCCGTAAGCGAGACGGCCAGTACGCCTATATATAGATAATGTGTTAGTTTCATCTTGAGTATTTTTTAGTTCATGAGTTTCTGAGTTTTTAGTTCATGATTTTTTTGGAGCTTTTGAGCACTTGCACTCTACGTTCTTCGAGCCCCTTCTTTGTTTCAGCTTGCATACGCCAAAACATATAAACTCATTAGCTAATAAACTCACAAGCTCAAATTACTTATAAGTTGACGGTAAGGCCGAAAGACACCACCTTATTCATGGGATAATTCTTGCCGCCTTCCTTGTTATAATCGTTTTGGGTAAATATTCCTTCGGGGTCGAACATGCCTTTGAGCTTGGTGAAGGTAAGCAAGTTTTCGCCCGAGAAGAACACACGCACCTGCTCAAGGTTGGCTTTCTTCACCCATTGCTTGGGTAAGATGTAGCTCAGGGTTATGTTTTTGAGCCGACAATAGGCCGCGCTTTGCAGGTATCGGTCGGTGGTATGGCGCAGGGTTTTTGCCGAATACGCGCCCACTGCTCCAGCCGTGTTGATGTAAGGCCGTGGATAATAGGCGTTGGGGTTGTCTTTCGTCCAATAATCAAGGTGTTCTTTGAACACTGTTACTTGGGCATAAGGTCCAGAACCCCAAAAGTAGACGTTGCCAGCAGGGTTCCAATCGCGCTTGCCCACGCCTTGGAACATCAAACTAAGGCTCAATCCCTTCCAGCTAACCATGCCATTGAGGGTATATTGGTAGCGAGGCGTGGTGTTGCCGATAATCTCTACATCGCCCATGTCGCCCAAAACGTTCGTGCCATTGTTAACATGGTTGTCACCATTGAGGTCTCTAAACTTCAAATCGCCAGGTTCCCAAGGCTTAGTTGTGAAGAATGAGTTGTTGTGAGTGTGGTTATATTCGTCGGCTTCGGCCTGCGTTTGTATGATGCCATCAACGCGATAGCCCCATATTTCACCTACTCGCCTGCCCTTGTACCAAGAACCAGCGGGGTCGTTGCCCGTTGGGTTGGCGTATTCTGTGACAACGGCCGAGGCATCCGATAGCGAACCGCCCACTTGGAAGTCGATGTCACGACCTATCTTACCGCGATAATTCAGCGTTAGTTCCCATCCTCGGTCGCGTAATGAGGCGTTGTTGGTTTGCGGAGCCTTAGCCCCGAAGTAGTCGGGATAGTCCACACTGGGGCCAAGCATGTCGCTGGTGTTTCGCTCAAAGATGTCAAAACTACCCGAAAGGGCATTGCCCAGCAGGCCAAAGTCAAGTCCGATGTTCTTGCTGTTCACCTTTTCCCATGTCGTAGCGGTGTTGATAACGGCGGGTGCATTGATGTGCAATCGGCGACCTTCGGGGAAAATGTAACTTCCAAGTCCGTTGCTAAGCTCCATCACAGAGGCGAATGTATAGAGTGCCGCCCCCGACTGGTTGCCCAACCGTCCGTAAGACGCGCGTAGTTTGAGATGAGAGAGCGTGCCGGTGACAGTCTCCATGAATTTTTCTTGCGTCACATTCCACCCCACAGACACCGAAGGGAACCAGCCCCAACGATGTTCGGGCAAGAAACGCGATGAACCATCGTAGCGACCATTAAGCTCTAAGAGGTATCTGCCTTTGTAATCGTAGTTTATTCTGCCGAAAAAGCCGCGGGTAGCCCATCCGTTACGTACGTCATTAACCACTTTGTCGCCCGTTCCCATGCCCACATTTGGGTTGGTAGTAGAATAGATTCCTGTGATGCCGTTGTAGAGATAGTCGTATTCGTTGTCTTCTTCCTGGTAGCCACCCATCAGCGTTAGGTTGTGTGCATCAAACAAAGTGAACGTGTAATTGGCGTAAAGACTGATGTTTTGATAACGTGTGTGGCTCTCTCCGCGCGAAAAACTGCCTTCGGCCGACACGCCCAATTCGCTCCTTACACCCTTAGATGTGCTCACGCCATCGGCTGCATAGATGAGCGGAGCCACGTTCTTAGCCTGATACGACCAGTTGGAGAGCTTATAAGTATAGTCTAAGTAGATGTTGAAATCTTTGAAAGGGTTGAACTCTAAACCGCCGCTAAGGTTCATTAGGTCTTGTTTGGTGCGGGTGTAAGTGCCGCTTTGCAGATAGGGAATCATCGAAAGTTCGGTGAAATGGCCGTTGGGATCGGTCACAGAAACCGTTGGACGGAAGCGTGCCAACGAGTGGAAGAAACCTTCAGAGATGCCGCCGGTACCGAAAGGGGTTTTGTTTAGCGAGTGGCGGAGCTTCAAACCAAACTTCATTTTCATCCAAGGCGTGATTTGCGAACTTAGCGTTGAGGCCACGTTCATGCGCTTATAGTTGATGTCGGCATAGCGAAGGATGCCGTCTTCTTCGAGATAACCGCCCGAAACATAGTATTGTGCGGCTTTCGTTCCGCCGCTGAAGCTCAGGTTATGTTGCTGTTTGAAGGCACTGTTCTTGTAGTGTAGCTTAAAATAGTCGACATTTCCCACGCCACGTTCCGAGTTTTCGAAGGCAGGATTCATGTTTGCGTTGGTCGGCAACTCATACCACGGGTTCACACTTTCGGGATTTTCCATGTATTGGCGAAGCTTTTCCAGCTTCTCTTCGCTATAAAGGCGCGATGAACCAGCGTTGGTTACGCCGTCGTTCCAAAAGTGTGCGAACTCTAAAGCGTTGGCCATCTTAGGCAGAACCGTAGGTGAGGACCAGCCCACCGAGCCTTGGTAGCTCACGTGTAACTTGCCTTCAGCACCCTTTTTTGTTGTCACCAAGATAACGCCGTAGGCTGCACGGGCACCGTAAATGGCACAAGCTGCAGCGTCTTTAAGCACAGAGATGCTCTCGATGTCGTTGGGGTTAACGTCAGAAAGGCTCATCTCGATGCCGTCGACAAGCACGTATGGATGTCCTGTCCCCGAAAGGTTGCCTTGTCCGCGTAGGCTTAGCGTTCCCGTTGCGCCGGGTCGGCCAGCTTTATTGTTGGTAACTAACAGGCCTGGCACCATGCCTTGCAAGCCTTGCGAGGCATCGGTGATGGGGCGCATTTGTAATTCTTCTCCTTTTACGGCCGACACCGCGCCCGTTAGGTTCACTTTCTTTTGCACGCCATAACCAACGACCACCACTTCGTCTAGCGACTCTTCGTTGGTTTTGAGCACGATGTTCACATTCGGCGCAGCCTTTACCGTTTGGTCGGCAAAGCCGATATAACTAACGATGAGTTCGCTTTGGGTCGGCACATCGATGGTGAAGTTCCCGTCGATGTCGGTAACAGTGGCGTTTTTAGTGCCGCGTTGGGTGATGGTTGCACCGATGATGGGTTCGCCGTTGGCATCGGAAACGTGTCCTTTCACCCGCACTTGTCTGCCTGTTTGCAGGTTGGTGGCGGTGTTCGGCTGGTTTTGAGGCATGCTCATTGCTGTTGGCGAAGTGGCATACACCACTGTTTCGTGGCCATGATAGGGGCTAATGGCCGCGGCAAATGCATGGGCATGCACTTGCAAGCCCGTACTGCCAAATAGCAGGATGGCTGTTGCAAAAACCTTTTGAGGCTTGCTTTGGGATAGGTTAATTGGCATTGTTAAAAGATTTAGTTTTATGATTTTGTTTCATTTCATCTATTTTGTGGCGGATGTTTGCCACAAAGCGCGCCGCGGTGTGGTAGATCGTGGTGCGCGCGAGCTTGTTGTAGAGTCGATTTGTTTGTAATATGTTGCAAAAATAATAATAAAATCAGAGAAAGCAGCCAACTTTATTGGGTAAAATATGGGTTGGTGGTGTGTTTTTTTGCATGGTCATTTCGTTCTTGACTGTCATTGTGTGGACGGAAGGAGGTTGTGGTGATTGGAAAAAGAGGCTACGATGCATGGCCTAATGGGGGATTATGGCCCGTGAAGGCTCTTTATGTGGCGAAACCACTTCGGGAACGCAACGCGTTATCTCTATGGGGATGGTCTCTATGTTTGCATCGTTGGCGGTAAGGCGCAGCCTAACCACACAGGCGCGTGTGTTGATGGGCTTTGCTTGGTCGAAAATAAAGTTACCGATGCTGTAATAGATGGTGCTGCCGTTATATTGTTCGGTGGTTTGCAGGGTGTGGGTGTGGTGGCAAACAAGGAGGTTGGCACCGGCCGCAACGAGCATTCGCGCCTGTTGCCGCTGTTGGATGGTGGGCGACAGCTGGTGTTCGATACCCCAATGCAGGGAAACGATGATGTAGGCAGAGGGTTCGGTGCGACGTAAGTGCTTGATGCGTGCCGCCAAAGAGTCTAGTGGCTCTTGGCTGACGCAAGGTTTCTGGGGGAGGTAGGCGTAGTTTTCGAGCGGCAATCGCAACGAAGCGAGTATGTAAACGGGGCGCGGATGCGTGGCCAATAGCAGCGGTTGGACGGCTTGCTCCATGTTCTCGCCCGCTCCGAAAGGGGTCATGCCAGCCTTTTCGATGTTTCTTCGCGTGTCGATGAGTGCGTCGCGACCTTGGTCAATGCTGTGGTTGTTTGCCAAGTTGAGGTGTGTGAAGCCGTGTTTGTGCAGCCAATCGAGCCATTCGGGTTCGCCCCTGAAGATGAATTGCTTGTACACTGGTTGCTTGATTTTCGTTGCGGGGCATTCCAAGTTGCCCACAACGAGTTGCGATTGGTTGAAGATGCTTTGCAACTTTGGGCCGATGAGGCTTCGCAAACCTGTGTATTCGATGCGCTTTCGCACGCCGCGGTCGAGTAGGATGTCGCCGGTGAAGAGCACGGATAGCGTGTCGGCAGACTGCGCTTGTAGGGTGTTGGCAGGCAAAAATGCAAGGCATAAGGCCAAAAGCACGCCGCGGCAAAGTTCCGCGGCGTGGGAAAGGCATACGCCCAGCATTGCCTTAAGGGGCGAATGGGGCGGTGTTAGGGTTGGTGTGGGCATAAAGTGCTTTGCGTTCTAGGTGGCTAGGGGTTCTAGGTGGGCTAGTTGTTCTAGTATTCCTAGAGATTCTAGGTTCTCTAGGGTGGCTAGTTATCCTAGTATTCCTAGGGTTTCTAGGATATCTAGGCTACTAGATTTCCTAGACCCCCTAGAATTTCTAGGCCTTACCCAACATTAGCAACCCGAGCTATAGAATAATTCCTCGTTGTCTTGCGGCATGTCTTCTAGCGGAACAGTTATCTCGTCCATCCATTTTGGCACGCCAAGTAGCGGTTTGGTCTTCAGTTTCTCTTGCCATTCCTCATCGGTGAGCCGCTGTTGGTCGGTAGACTGTTGCAGTTCGCGATAAGACAACACCGCGCCGCGCATCAAGTAAAGCTCGTTTCCTACAGGAACTGCCACATATATGGTGTATGCCGGGCCCGTTCCCTCGTAAAGGATGGAGTGGTTGGGGTTGTTTGGGGCGTTAGCCGTGTAAACATCGGCGATAACGGCCACACTCTTGTCGGCTCCTTGCACATCAGACCAGCCTGCTAGGTACTCATCGTCTTTCTTTATAAGGTCTAGCGAGATGTTTTCGAATGTCGAGCCGATGATTTCGATACTCTGATATTCCTCATCGGTGAGAATGGGATTTGCCGAGAGCTCTTTTTGACTGACATTGAGCAAGAATTCGGCCGTTTCCTTCACACTGGCAGTGGCCGTTTCCATCTTGGGCGTGTTGAGCTTATAGCGTTTGAACACCTTTTCGAGTTCATTAACCAGTTCTACAGCTTTCTTCCAGAACGGCACATTGGGTTCAACATAGCCCTTTACAACAGGGTCGGGCGGACCACCAGCACCACATTCGGCTCCCATTGGCTGCTTGGCATAGAGAATGGCGTCGTGTTTCAGCTCAGCCCACGAAGCCAAAGCGGCGTTAAGATTTTTCTTTTCCCATTGTGGGGTGCACATGAAATAAGGTGCATTGGCCAAGGGCTTATTCATTTCGGCCAATGCGTCCACCCATTTGTTGGCCACTGTAGCGTCCCAGTTAATCTCCTTCATGCGCTGTTTCATGGCTTGGAGCGTGGGTGCGAAGCCCTCCCATCGTTTGTCTTCTTGCTGTTCTTGCAGCAAGATGCGTTCGGCAGCAGGCACGCCAATGGCGGCAAACACGTCAAGGCCGCTGGGAACATTTCGTTTGGTGGGTTCGTTTTTGGCATCAATCATTTCGTTGAGCACCTCGGCATCGGGCATGTAGCGTTGCGGCATGAGGTTAATCTTGTTGTGCGAAGTGTTTTCGAACTTCGGCCTTATGCGCGTTTGCTTCTCAGCCAGCTCGTCAATGCGTTGTTTCATGCCGTTCATGAGCTGCTCGCTGGCGAAGACACGTTCGGGCGTTTGGCCTTTCATCAGCTCGTAAACCTGCATGATGGTGATGTTATCAGGCTCACCGAAGAGGAAAGTGATGGGCTCGAACAGGGCGTTGTAGGCCTGTTTCATCTGCGCATCGGTGCCAACGATGTGTGCAACGAGCATGGCGCGCTTCAGTTGTTCGGGCTTGTCGGTGCCGAAAGGCACGCTTTGCAGCCACATCATGGTGCGGAAATAGCGTTTGATGCGTTCGGAGCGGCTGTAATGTCCGCGCGGACGGTAGAGCGAATAAGGATATTTCACCTTTGTGTAGCCTAAGAACGTTGAATAATCGTTGGTCGATGCCATTACTTTCTTCACTTCGGCGGCTACTTGCCCTTTATAGGCCGCACTAACGCCTGCAGGAGTCTTGCCTGTTGCGAGTGTCATGGCCACAGCGAAGTAAGCTTGGCAGAAAGCTGCCGCCGCTTTGGTTTCTTTTCCTGTCGAAGGCGTGGTGATAAGCTTGGTGGTGCGGTTGAACATGCCTTGTGCAAAGTGCTTAACCAGTGCATCGAGCTTCTTTTCTTCAGCATCGCGCAAGATGTTGTCGAAGTAGAAGTGGAAGAGTTGCAGGTAAAGGTCGGTGGTTACGAAGCTGGGGAAGTTGGAATAGTCGTTTTTCTCGTACACATGAAAGAGCTGTTGCAGCTTGTCTGGCACGATGGCGAACCCATTTCGGCTCATGGCATCCCGCAGTTTGGGGTCGAAAGTTTCCAGTTGGAAGGGGTTAAGCAGCAAGTCAAGGTTCACGACATGTCCTTTGGGCAACTTGTTGCTGTTGCTCAGTATCTTTTTCTCTTGCTGTTCAATCTTGTTGAGGAAGTCTTGTTCGGCCTTACTCAGCTTAGGTGGCTTTTGTCCCCACTCGTTTGGGTTGTCTTCATCGAGCACACCTTCGGGGTTGTCCACTTTTATCCACATCAACGAGTCGTACCACGACGTTTGATTGTAGATGCTTCGTAGGTCGGCCTCTTTGAATATATAGCCTTCGCGTGCCTTGAATGCGTTTTTTAGCACGCGCAGTTCGGCGAGAGAGAGTTTCGAAAGGTCGGTTTTTAGGTTCACATTCTTGTTGAATTGTTCCACGTCAAGTTTTCCTTTACCGGGCAGAATAACCCGTTTAGGTCCGTTGTCGGCATAGAGAAACGTCCCTATGGCAGCGAATGCGATTAGTAGTAGGGTTCTTTTCATTGTTCATTTATTGTTTATGACGCACGTTGCGCGCTGGTAAGCGTGTTGTTGCACGTCGGGTTTAACGAAGTGTTGTTTAGCTGTGGCAGGGGTTGCAGTGGCAGTCTGGGTTTGTATTTCGGCTGTTGAGGCTGCCTTATGGGCAATTCTCGCTTGTTGTGTTTGGCCAGTTGCATACCCACTTTTATTGCCAGAACACCTTCAATGCCTTTTTTTTGTTCACCTTAACGGCCAGAAACCTCACGAACTCGAAGCCGAAGCCCTGCCAACGATATTCGACTACCACGTATTGTCCGCGTGTTGTGGTTTCCAAGCTTCGCACCAGTCCGTTAGTGAAGCGGAAATCTTGCAATATCCCACCCAGTTTCGACCCCATCCACAGCGGCCTTGGGCGGTTCTTGTAGTTTTTGAACACGAAGAGCCTGCGCCCTTTTTCGGGGTAAAACCGTGTGGCTTTCACCACGCCCACCAGTGCTTCCGTTCGCCCATCGCCGTTAACATCGCCGGTATCTAGCCTGTATACAGGGTAAGGCAGCGGCCAACGGTGAACCGAAGAGTCGGTTCTCAGCGTTAGATAGCTCAGGCTGTCGTTGGCTTTTTCTATGGCGAACGTCTGTGCCGCGCTATTTCCAGCGGAGAGAAATGCGGCTGCCACGAGCCAAATGTATGTTCTTAAAGCGGTAGTCATCGTTGGGTTAGAGGTGAGATTTGCAAAATGGTAGGCGGTAATACCTCCACTAGCTGCTGGCAAGAACAAAGCGAACAAAGGTGTCTAGCCCGTAATCTGAATCCAATGCAGCTATTATTTCTTCTTCATTTAGCTGCTCATCTTTGTAGACTGCAATGAGATCTGCCACGTTCTGTCTTGTCTTTACGAGGTCAGGATGGTTCAAGTTAAACTTCTCGATAGTTAGTTCGGCACGGCTTTTGTCGAAGGTCGACAGCGTATCTTGCGGCACAATTTCGCCATTTATCCTGTATGTGAAGAATGTTTCGGGCTGTTCCGTAATGGGATTTATCAGCCTTTGGTTCTCTTCTTTAGTGACGTTGCAGTCCTTATAGTCGGCTCCATATCCTTTTGTGTGGTTGTCTGCGATGAAGTTTTGCCAATCGAACATTTCGTTAGGGAAATGCATTCGCTTCAAGAAATGGTCGATGTGCCATGCATTGGGCTTCTTTGTCAGGGGCAATTCGGTGTATCCACTTTTGTCGTTTTGGTCTTTGGCCAGCATTTCTCTGCACGTTTCGTAGAGGGTATGGTTATTTACGGAGAGGTCAGACCAAACTTTTGGCTTGCTTTTTACAAAGATAACGAAGTCCGATGGAGGCGAACACCTATTTATATGTTTCATTTGCCCTCCTTTTTCTTTATTCTTGCCATCTCGAGTGCAATCCTTGCAAACTCAACATCGTCTGCCGATAGGTTTGCTTTCAGCCAAGCAAAGGCCTCATTGTTGTCTTCACTCACTTGTTTGTTGTTGGCCAAAGTTCTCCAAACTTCGTCAATACGTTTTTGAACCTCCTTGTTGCGCAATGTTTTTAAGTCAAAAGCGCGCAGCAACACGTGGTCTACCGTTGCTCCATACAGCTCATCGTTCAGCTCTTCTATCTTGCCGTTATCCACCACAAATATCTTTCGGTCATCGTTTGTATTCACACTCGACACGACAAAGGGCGAATGTGTGGTGATAAAGAACTGAACATTGGGGAAAGTGCGCGTTAGGTTGTCTATCACATCTTGCTGCCAAGCGGGATGCAGGTGCAAGTCCACCTCGTCAATGAGTGCGATAGCCGCTGTTTTCAGTGGGTCTTTTTGTGGAGAAGTGACCATGGCGAGCCTCCGAGCAAGGTCGGAAATGAGCGTGATGTAGCAT